>JAQBWV010000222.1 GCA_027624335.1 Planctomycetota bacterium | reverse complement strand
AATCTCGCCGCCCGCCACTCCCCGCCGCCTGCTTTGTTATCTGACCGCCGTATGCACGAACGGCGGGATAATCCTTCGATGAAATCCCTTCGATCGCCTCCAGACCAATCTCGCGACAATGCCTCGCCAGCTGCACGGCATTCATCGGCTTGAAACACCAACCCATCACCGACTGCCGAATACCCTTGTTCGTGATCTGAAAGTCTTCCGCAACAGATCCGCGAGGTGCCTGAGCATTCGCCGAACTCCCAGTTACAAGCATCCCAGCTGCCGCCACTGAGCCGAGCATCTCGCGTCGTGTCTGAGTCATTCTGACAATTCCCCGTTTGTTGCTGATGCAGTTTGAATTAGCCGAACTGACTGAATATTCCAGCTGAGGCCCCCATCAGACCAGTCCGTTCAAAGTTCCGGTCGCATCCTGGAACTCTGCTGTTTCGATGCCCATCTTCTGGATGTACGTCAGTAGAAGATTTGACAGCGGCGGGTGATTGTCCGTTTGAAATTCAAGATGCTGTCCGTGCTTCAGCCCCAGACCTCGACCGCCAGCAGCGAGCAGTGGCAGGTCGTTCGGAGAATGTCCGCCGCCGTCGCCGCTGTTCATGCCGGAACCAAACATGACCAGCGTATGGTCGAGCATGTTTCGGTCGCCGTCCGGAGTCGCCTTCAGAAAGTCCATGAAACGCCCCAGTCGGGACAGGTGGAAGCGATCGATCTGCCCCAGTCCCTTCAGCATTCCGGCATCGCCACCGTGATGCGAAAGCTCGTGATGATTCTCGCCGCCGCCGCCGTAACCACCGGCCTCGCGCGACCACTCGAAGGAGATCACTCGCGTTGTGTCTGTCAGGAACGACAGATAGGACAGTTCGAGCATTACATCAATCCACATCGGTCGATCATGGGCATTGTGCGACTGCATGGAAAGTTGCAGATCCTGCTCTGGAACTTCAGGCTTTGGAACATCCACCCAGTCTTCCAGTCGCTTGACGCGATCCTCCGTTTCGCGAACTGACTGCAGGTACTGGTCGAGCTTCTTCTGATCAGTCTGGCCAAGCCTGGATCGAAGAGTTCTGGCTTCGCCGAGCACGCTGTCGAGTACCGACTTCTTCACCGCATACCGCTTCAACGTTGCCTGACGATCGGCGGAACTCTCAGGAACAAACAGTCGATCGAAGAGTCGCCGCGGAGAGTTCTCTGCCGGAATCGGTGTACCGCTTCTGTCGAATGAAAGCGTGTGACTATGCCCTGCCGAGCCCGTCCCGGAGTTATCCGAAAGCTGCAGTGATGAGAATCTTGTCTGCTTACCATGCACTTCCGCAGCAACCTGATCTGCAGAGATCGAGTTGGCGTAATCACTGCCGGGCACCGACTGCAGATCAGCTCCGGTGAGCCAGGTATCAGCTCCGCTATGGCCACCCTTTGATGCCGGATGTCCGATTCCGGAAATGACTGAAAAGTCTTCTCGATGCTCCTTCAGAACTTCAAGTGTCGGAGAAAGCGAGTAGCCACTCCCCTGCCCTGTCGGCTTCCACTCAGACATGTTCACGCCGTTCGGGACGTAACAGCAGATCATCCTCGGATGAACGCCGTGAGACTTTTCCCAGGGCCGAAACTTCGACGGAGCGGCACTGACTCGTGGAATCATCGCATCCAGCAACGGCAAACTCAGGCATGTCCCCAGTCCTCGCAAGACGTGTCGGCGCGACAACCGTCGATTCGGAAATGATGTCACCTGCGGACTCCTTGATACCCAGTGGGCGTTACTCAGCTGACTGACTCACTCGCCAGATTATTCAACTTCGTACGGCTGTTCCAAACGGAACTTCGCATTCTTTTCGAGAAACGCGGCAATTCGGTCTGTTCGACCAAGCGCCACCGGAATGAAATCCAAAGCCTGCTGCAGCCGCTCGTTCGGCTCGGCGCAGCTGAATCGAAGGAAGCCACGTCCGGCGTCTCCGAAGCATTCTCCACCCAGGCAGGCAACTCCAAAGTTATCGTCGGCACCCTCTAGCAAATACAAAGCCAGTCCGTGACTCGTGATGCCAAGCTGGTTACAGATCGGAGCGACATTCGGAAACACATAGAAGGTCGCGGTTGGATCAAGCGAATGCACGCCGTCAATCTGGTTCAGACCTTCCGTCAACAACACGACCTTCTCGCGGAACTTCTGCATGACTTCGTCGCGTTCACTACTGTCTTTCTCCAGGGCCGCCGCGCCGGCCAGCTGAACCATCGCCGGAGTACACGACAGAGTCGTGTTGACCATCTTGCCGATGGCATCCGCGATCCGCTCACCCGTCACACAGAATCCCAGCCGCCACCCACTCATGCTGTACGACTTACTGAATGTGTAGGCGGCAACGGCCTGGTCCATCATGCCTGGCTGCTCGAGAATCGAATGATGCCGACCCTTCCAGACCATGTGGCAGTAAGGTTCGTCGCTGAAGACCGCGACGTCCTTGCCTCGGACGAGGTCCGCGATGTTCCGCAGGTCTTCTTCTGTGGTGATCCCACCGGTCGGGTTATGAGGCGAGTTCAGCATGATCGCTTTGGGCGACGGATCTGTGGCGAGAAAGTTCTCGATGTCGTCAACCGACGGTCGGAACTCATTACTCTGCCGCAGCGGAACGAACACCGGTCGAGCCTGACGTCGTAGAATGTTCGGCACGTAGGTCGGAAAGTACGGGCTGAAAACCAGGCAACCGTCGCCGGGGTTCAGGAACGCTTCACAAAAGAACTGCTCGAAGACCTTCGCACCGGGGCCGGCGATGATGTTCGAAGCCTGAGCCGGAATATTGAACTCATCCTTGACGAACTTCGCCGCTGCAGCTCGAAACTCGGGCACACCCGGCGACGGGCAGTAATGGCTGACATTGTTCCTGATCGCGTCGGCGCCCGACTCCTTCGCACTCGCCGTTGAGTCGAACGGGCTATCGCCGATTTCAAGCTCGACCACATCCTTCCCATGAGCCTTCAACTGCTTTGCAACAGCCAGCACGGTGAATGCGGTTTCGACGGAAAGGCTGCTGGAGAATTCACTGAGACTTGCAGACACGATGATGTTCCTGTGGATTGCGTTCTAGGGTGCGATCATTGGGTTAGATGGGTTAGATTGACAATCCTGAGACTTACGCCGAGCCAGTGGCACACACTTCAAACGGCCTGCCAGCACTCTGTCATCAAGAATGTCAGGATCGTGACGCTGATGGTTATAGTCCGGAACGACTCACATTTCACGCGCCCGGTCACGTCGCCAGAGGTCGGACCCAGCATTGGGATCGCAGGATGTTTCCGGAATGACCGCGTCCCCTGATTCGTCGTGCTGTCAATTGACGGACGAGTTTGTCACAGGCTGCGGCTCTCGATAGTACTCTGACGTTGTTGCCAATCGGCAACCCTCGACTGCACTCTGGATATTGACCTGGACAAAACTGAAACACGACTTACAGTCTCTGCCGATCGCGACACCGCAAGCGATTCCGATCGGCCCGTTGCGGATTCGCCACCTCTCACTCATATCTGTCGGAGAAGAACAATGGACGCGGGACTTGGCTTTCTGAAGCGAACGATCGTCGCCCTTTCCACCATCACAGTGTTGATGCTTACGACGACCAGCCCGCTCATCGCGCAGGATGACGAGAGCCAGCAGTTCACTGCAGACCAGCAGCGCATGATCGAACTGTATGCTTCGATCGACTGGCAGTCCGGACCGGCAACCGTCGACATCGGAAGCAACGCGAAAATCACCATTCCGGAAGGCTATCAGTTCACTGGTCGCCAGGGATCGATTGCCTGGAACGAGCTGACTCAGAATCCGCCCGACGAAACGCTCGGCGTCCTGATGCCGACAGCCGACGATCAGGACTGGTTTCTGGCGTTTCAGTTCGACGACGTTGGTTACGTTGATGACGCAGAGAAAGCCGATCTGGACGCTGCGGCGATCCTTGAATCGCTCAAGCACGGCACGGAACAGTCGAATCAGTTTCGTCAGTCTCAGGGCTGGACCGCAATTCACATTGCTGGCTGGATCGTTCCACCGAAATACGACGACACAACTAACAACCTTGTCTGGTCGACAAAGCTGCGCGACGACAGTGGCGGAGAGAATGCCAATCACAACATTCGAATTCTGGGACGTCGAGGCGTCATGACGACGACGCTCGTCGCAAGCCTTGAGGAAATGAATGAAGCGACCGAAGCCACAAACCAATTGCTGTCCAGTTTCGAATTCAAATCCGGCGAGAAGTACGCTGAATTCACTTCAGGCGACAAGATCGCTCAGTACGGTCTGACAGGACTGATTGCCGGGGGCGCCGCAATCGCCGCTGTGAAGATGGGTCTGTTCGCCAAACTGTTTCAGCTACTGGCCAAGGGCGGCAAGGCGATCATTCTGGTCGTCATCGCGCTACTCGCCGGACTGAAGAAACTGTTCTTCGGTCGCTCAGCTGAAGAATAGAAACAGGTCACGAATTCATCGCGATAAATCAATTGTACCAGGAAGTGACCTCGCCATACCGATGACGAGGTCACTTTGTTTTGAGCAGATCACAAGTCGGGCCACATGATGTATAAGGTCCTCAGCGACACCGAGCTGATTCTGCTCATCATCGGTGTCATCTACCTTTCAGAATGCCTGCTGTGGTTGCCCGACCAGGCCGTAGCGTTTTCGGCAGCCTTCGGTCGCCTGAAGCCTGCTTGGCGGCCCGCGTTTCTCCAACGCATCGACAGCCACGCTGAGATTCTATCTCTGGTCCCATGGTCTCGCAGCGTGATCGCTGCCGACTGGCCCATCGCGGTTTCGCCAGACGGCTTGTGTATTCTAAGTGGCTCGAAGTCGGGAACCTTTATCTCATTTGATGAGCTGAAGTCAGTGGAAGCTGACCAGAGAACGCTCCGGCTCAACCGAATCGCCACTAAATTCGCAGCGAGCGACGGCGCTGCATATGTCGCGAAGCTACTTCAAGAACTACGGTCTCTTCCTGCCGATCAGCGAAGCGATGTTTTGAACGTGGCCGTAGAATCTTCATTCTCGCTGGCGGACGTATCTCGCCGCCTGGAGAATGTCGAGCGGGCGACATCAAACCTTCGCATAGTGTCCCTGTTTCTGTTCCTGTGGGTGTTCGTTCACGGTTCCGTTCTTTACTACACCGTTGAGCCTCATCCTGGCATGCTGACCAGATATCTTACGCCGCTCGGCATACTATGGCTGACAGGTATCGTGCTGTTTGCTTTCGCTCAGCGACGACTACTGACCAACTCATCCACAGAGCAGATTAGCCGCATCGCTACAATGTGTTTTTCACCAGCGGGAGTGATGAGAGCGTCCAGCGCGATCACCCGAGAAGCGTTCTCAGCATTCAATCCCGCAGCAGTCGCCGCTGTTGTCATGTGGTCGTCGAGTTTCCGAGCTACAGTCTGTGAGCGTCTGCGTCACCTGCAGCACCCATCCGAGGCTGACTTTCCGGTTGCCTCCGACGAATTCAAGATGGCGAGAGACTGGTTCCGCAATCAGCACCTGACAGCGCTGATGAAGATGCTGGCCGAGATGAGTATTGCCCCGGAAGATCTGCTGAAGTCTCCCATCCGCGACAACGATGCCCGAACATGGTGCCCGCGCTGCCTCAATCAATACACACTCGAATCCGGAACGTGTCACGACTGCGTAGACATCTCGTTGCTCGGATTCGCAGAATCCGCCGGCGAGTCATGCTCTGCAACTCAGAAATGAAACAGCGGCTCATCGATCCGCACGGTGTGACTTTCAGATACCGGAATCTGCGTTCATCGTTCAAGCAGTTTAGATTCCTCAAACCGAACAGTTCAGGGAACACCAGTATGATTTCTCGAAAGTTGCTCTCATCGCTCCTGCTACTTGTGATCACTGCTGACGTTTCTGCTCAAGAGAATTCGCGTCTCGACCGCAACAACCTGCTGCAATACAGGACTTCGACAGGCGACGTGAAGCCAGTCACGACTCCCACGGAATGGCAGCATCGCCGCGCGGCCATTCTTGCCGGGGTGCAGGAAGTGATGGGAAAGTATCCGGGCACGAAGGAGCGGCTGGATTCGTCAATCGAAGTTGTTGAAGAAGCGGACGCCGGGACTTACCTTCGTCGACTGATTAACTACCAGTCAGAAACTAACGACAAGACGCCCGCCTACCTGTGTGTCCCGAAAGACGTGCTTGCCGGAAAACGCAAAACGCAGGCCGTTCTGTGTCTTCACCCAACGGACAACACCGTTGGTCACAAAGTTGTCGTTGGACTCGGTGGTCGAGCCGGGCGTCAATACGCCTCAGAACTGGCTGAACGCGGTTACGTCACGATTTCACCGGCGTACCCGCACCTCGCCAACTACTGGCCGAATCTCGGCGGTCTCGATTACGTCAGCGGCACAATGAAAGCGATCCAGGACAACTCTCGAGCGCTCGACCTGCTGGAAACACTCGACTACGTCGACAGCTCGAAAGGTTTCGGAGCCATCGGGCACTCACTCGGCGGTCACAACGCCATCTATACTGCCGTGTTCGATCAGCGAATCAGCGTGATCGTCAGCAGTTGCGGGTTTGATTCGTATCTCGACTACTACGGAGCCGCCGAGCGAGTCTGGCTCTTTGGACAGGGCTGGTGCCAGATTCGCTACATGCCTCGACTGTCAAATTACCGAGGTCGACTCGACCAGATCCCATTTGACTTCCACGAGCTGCTCGGAGCACTTGCTCCGCGTCC
Source organism: Planctomycetota bacterium (assembly GCA_027624335.1). Lineage (GTDB taxonomy): Bacteria > Planctomycetota > Planctomycetia > Planctomycetales > Planctomycetaceae > JABMPE01. The sequence goes on along the minus strand of JAQBWV010000222.1, from coordinate 3,933 downwards.
GCTCTTCGTCAACGCACCTCTTCACGACAGCAACTTCGTGGCAGCCAGCGTCGATCGCTGTGCCGCAGCAGCTCGACCGGTCTACAAATTACTGGGCGACGAAGAGCATCTGGTGGTCCGGCATCCCGACTCCGATCACAACTTCCCGGACGACACCCGTGCGGAAGCGTACCAGCTGATCGACTCAGTGCTTCGACCGTAACTTGCCCGATTCATTGTCCGTATAGAACGGACGACTTCGACCGATTACTGAAAGATCCGACCGGCATACCCGACGACTTTCGACGTGTCGCCTGTTCGATCGGCAGACGTCGCGTAGCCGATTTGCCTCGACTGATGGAGACTGCCAAGTTTCTTCAGGGTCTTCAGGATCATCACCGCCGGGATCATGCCGCACATGCTGATGTGATTACTGCGACAGGTCTTAAACAACGCGTCCTCGTCAAGACGATCCAGATCCGCCAGCGCCAGCTCGTCAAGACGACGAGTCTCCTCATCGTTCGCATAGTGATTCATGTCGCTTGAAATGAGCAGCAGCGGCGGCTCGTCCAGCCCGCGAATCACTTCTGCCAGTTGAGCAGCGAATCGCTCACACCGCTCAAGATTCCCGCCGCCGATTGTCAGGCCCACAACCTGAGTGCCGGGTGCCAGCCGAGCGATGATTGGAAGTTCCACTTCAATACCATGCTCTGTCTGGTGAGCGTTCGCGTCCGGCTCCAATCCATCGATCTTCTCGGCCAGTAACATCGCCAACGCGTAGTCAGAGGCGACTCCTCCGCCGGGAATCAGCCAGTTGTGATGAGGTGCCACCGCCCAGTCGGTGCCATGAGGAGTGTGCTTCGGTCCGATGGCGATGATTCGTCTGGGGATGCGAACACGTTTCAGCACATCGGCGGCGAGCCTTCCTGAAAACTGCCAGCCAGCGTGTGGCACCATCACGGCCTTGCAGGGTTCGGGCGTTGCGTCTCCGGCGAGCATTTCATCAAGCGATCGATTCATCTCAGAAACATCCGCTGGATAAAAACGACCCGCAACAGCCGCCGGCCGGTCGGACGCTCCCCGTGAAGGCTTCGGCACCGCCGAATAAGTAACTCGCGACCTTGTCGACTGAAACGTCAGACTGAAAATCATGGCGTATGCCGGCTCTCGGACCTGACAGGCTGCCACGGTGTCTGCAAGCACTTCAGTTGGCGACCTATCCCGATCAAACACCCAGGCACTTTTCTGCCGCTCATTGATCAGAATGCCACGATACTCGGTATCAACTCCTTCGAGCATCGGTTGATCGACGGTTCCGTGCATCGACGGATCACTGGCGATAGCCAGGTCCAGCTGAAAGTTGCCGTTCAGGAAACCTCGTCGACGTAACGACGCGGCAAGTTCTTCACACATGGCAAACGCCGACGACTGCAGTGGCATGGGTTCTCGAATCGACATCCGGGCGACGTTCAGTTCGTTCCCTCCGCCAGGCAGAGTGACAGTCATCGAGATGCCAGTGACCGTCGAATCGGGAATCGTACCGCAGTAATACATCGGCGTCGCACCGCGAACGATGGCCGTAACATTGTCGTGGCAGATTCTGCGGAGTTCCTCAATCTGGTCCGGCTGATATGTCAGGCGTGCCTCTGAATAGCGATCTGCGTCTCCGTTCAACAGTCCGCCTTTGATGCAGTTGCCTTCAAAACGGAACAGGATTGTGTCGGGCTCTTTCCACGCCGTTGGTGGCAGCCCGGCCTTGATGCAGACGTTGTCGAGAAACTCTTTGGAATCCCAGCCGTTGTCGGTGGCGACGCCGGGCAGCAACAGGCCACGTTGATTCCCTCGTACAATCTGCAGACCGTGCATGCCGATCGTGACTTCAGCGATGCGTGCTTCGCCCACGACGTTGACCGGTTCGGGCGCAAACAACAGCCACACTTCCAGTTCAAGATGCGGCACCTCGATGGATGATACTGGCGGAAACCTCGGATCAGCCGTCGCCGTTCGACGAGCAGCATCCACCAGCGTCCTGAGCAGCGGCATCGTTGCGCCGAATGATCCCATGCATGATCGCAGTCGCCCCTGTCGTTTGAGACTGACAAAGATCCCGGACACAACCGCATTCCCGACACCCAGAGCGTTGAGATCCGGAATGCTCGCATTTCGATCGTCGACACAGGCTTTGACCACTTCTGCTGCGGCAATTCGAATGGCTTCCCGCTGCTCATTCGTCAACGGCAGACGAGTTGGAATCGCCTGAGTCGCCGGCGCCGGAGTTTGCGGCCTCGTGGGAGCGGGAGCAACCGGTGAGGTATGCTGCGGATTGCCCTGCCCTGCCAGCCACTCAAGTGCCGAGTTGTTGATCCTGACTCCGCCGTTGTCCGCATCACCAGACGACGGTTGATTCTTTTCCACGCTCATCGTGTCTCCATTCAAAACGACCTCGTTCGTCGAGCTCGCACTGAGTCCTTCAATGTGAAATTGTCTCATATCGACCGGTTGGCGTTTGCGACCCCAGTTCCCCGGTCGTACCTCATATTTTCCTGAAATCGTCGCTCCACAGTTCCGGCACTGATTGCCGTCCAAAGCGTAAACGCCCAGCGCATACCAGTTTCGCTCGACCAGCAGATTCTGGCAGTTGGGACAGTACGTGCTCTGCCGCTCGACGTCGTTCACGTTGCCCACATAGACATGCTTCAGCCCGACCTGCATCGCCAGATCGCGAGCGAGAATCAACGTATCGTGCGGCGTGTTCGGTCGATCCATCATCCGAAAGTCCGGATGAAACGCCGAGAAATGAACCGGCACATCATCACCAACAGCGTCGAGAACCCACTCCGCCATCCTGCGGATCTCATCAGGCTTGTCGTTGGCGTCGGGGATAATCAGGTTCGTAATCTCAAACCAGACATCCGTTTCGTTTCGCAGCCATTTGAGCGTGTCGAGGATCGGTTCCAGATGCGCATAGGTGATCCGGTAGTAGAATTCTTCCGTAAACGCTTTGAGATCAACGTTGGCCGCATCCATGAACTCGAAAAACGGACCGCGAGCTTCCTCAGTCACATACCCGGCCGTCACTGCGACCGACTTCACGCTGTGTTGACGACAGGCCTTTGCCGTTTCAATCGCGTACTCAGCCCAGACGATCGGATCGTTATAAGTGTAGGCCACGCTGTGACAGCCCAGTGACTTCGCCGCCAGAGCGATCTCTTCAGGAAAAGCGCGATGACTCAGACGCTCAACTTCTCTCGCCTTCGAAATATCCCAGTTCTGGCAGAACTTGCACCCCAGATTGCAGCCCGCTGTTCCGAACGAAAGCACGCTCGTGCCGGGATAAAAATGGTTAAGCGGTTTCTTCTCGATCGGGTCAATGCAGAATCCGGTGCTGCGTCCGTAGGTCGTCAGAGCCATCTCGCCGCCGACATTCTGCCGAACGAAACAGAAGCCGCGGTCGCCCTCCTTCATGGCACACGCCCGCGGACAAAGATCACAGACGATGCGATTCTCATCACGATGCCACCACTTGCCAGGATACAGTCCCGCCGACTGGTCGGCGGTCATATTCCTGAGAACAGGCAGTTCGGAGTTCATCGTCAATCCATTCCGGCGTCACGCACGCAGCGACAGTTTCAACAATCAGATTCTAGCGCCAGCGATCGTTCAGCGGCAACGCGACATTTGCACGTCCACGAGGCGATACAAATACGGTAAACGTCACTATCGAGTACCTGGTCTCGGATTCCGACTGTCATTCCGCGTCGCTGGCAATCGGCTCGCTGACGACCGCTCGCCACATCCATCGCCTGGACTCGGCGTCTGATTGAGTTCTCAGCAATAGACCAAGAGACATCGAGACCACAATCGTTGTGAGCCAGGACGCGGGCACGACCAAATGCGTTGAAAATGGGATGCCGAGCAATTCCACGCTGTAGCTGGAACCGATTCCGATCGCTT
>JAQBWV010000221.1 GCA_027624335.1 Planctomycetota bacterium | reverse complement strand
TATACCTCACGCGGTCATGATGCGACGTTTGACGGTCGCCGTGTAGGGCCGGTTCCTACCGGCCGACCGCGTGTAATTTGTGTCTGTGCGGCCGGTAGGAACCGGCCCTACGGAAGCTGCGGCGACGGCCCACTTGTCGCCGCGCGAGGTATAACACTTGTCAGGCGATGATGTCGTGTACGACTTTGCCTTCGACGTCAGTCAGGCGGAACTCGCGGCCCTGATAGCGGTAAGTCAGCCGCTCATGATCCATACCAAGCAGGTGCAGAATGGTGGCGTTCAAGTCGTGGACGTGGACACCGTTCTCAGCGACGTCCATGCCCAGTTCGTCGGATTGCCCATAGCTGACTCCGCCTTTGATTCCGCCACCGGCCAGCCACATCGTGAAAGCATCCTTATGGTGATCGCGACCGGAAAGCTCTTTGCCTTTGGCCCTGTCTCCCTGCCTCAGCGGAGTTCGACCGAATTCTGAACCCCAGACAATCAGCGTGTCCTTCAGCAGGCCGCGACGTTTCAGATCCTTGATCAGCGCGGCGATTGGCTGGTCGGTCTCTTTGCACTTAGCTGGCAAGCGAGTCTCGATACCTCCATGGTGATCCCAGTCGGCATCGTAGAGTTCGATCAGTCGCACGCCTCGTTCAACAAGACGACGAGCCAGCAGGCAGTTGTTCGCGAATGAAGCCTTGCCCGGTTCAGCACCGTACAGTTCAAGCGTCTCTTTTGTCTCGCCACCAAGCTCCATAAGTTCAGGAACCGACGCCTGCATACGGTACGCCAGTTCGTATTGCGCAATCCGGGTTTCAATTTCGGGATCGCCGGTTGCTTCGAATTGTTCCTGATTGAGTTGCCCCAGCGTGTTCAGAACGCGACGTCGATCAGCCTGAGACTGCCCTTCGGGGCTGGACAGAAACAGTACCGCGTCGCCTTGCGATCGAAACTGAATCCCCTGGTAAACACTCGGCAGAAACCCTGACGACCAGAGACTTGTTCCTGCTCCACCAGCAGGACCACTGAGCAGCACGACGTAGCCGGGAAGATCCTTGTTCTCAGAACCGAGGCCATACGTAACCCACGACCCGAAACTCGGTCGCCCACCCCGTCCGAAACCCGAGTGTAGAAACATCTGCGCCGGAGCGTGGTTGATCTCTTCGTTGTGCAACGATCGAATCACCGCCAGTTCGTCGACCACTTCGCCCAGGTGAGGCAGCAGTTCGGACAGAACCTGACCGCTTTTACCATGTTTCGAGAATTTCCACGGCGAACCTGCCAGCGTCGATGTTTTCCCGATGAAAGCGAAGTCGCGATTCTTAGTGACTTCGGGAGGGCAAGGCTCATTGTGCCGTTTCTTCAGTTCCGGCTTTTCATCGTACAGATCGAGATGCGAGGGCGCACCGATCATGTGCAGATAGATGACGTGCTTCGCACGCGGCGCAAGATGCGGCTGTCCCAACGCGGCATCAGTGTCGCCGTCGAGCATCGAAGCCAGCGCCACTCCACCAAAACCAATCCCGCACGAATTCAAAAACGCGCGTCGATCGCTTCTCAGATAATGTGCAGCTGTCATATCGCTGTTCCCTTCGACGTTCGATGTTGAACGTTGGCTGTTCCTCAGTCTTTGGTAATCGTTTCGTGAAGGTTGAGCAGAACGGTCGACACGCTGTACCAGGCACTGGCTTCAGCGTCCGACAGGTCTGTGTTCTTTTCAGCCGCCACTACTTCCTCAACCTGTTGAGTAAACAGACTTCGTAGAGCGTTTCGCTCGGTGTCCGTTGGTAGCCGAGCCGTGCATAGCTGGAACGCGAAGTCGAGTTGGCGGTCAAGCGGCTCATTCTGCTTCTCTTTCGAAACGCGTTTCACCAGTGATTTCGTGGCAGATACGTAGACCGGATCGTTGAGCAGCGTCAGTGCCTGCAGCGGGGTATTGGTTCGTGATCGCTTGACGGTACAGGCCAGTCGGGCGCTCGCATCGAAGTTGATGAAACTCGGGTATGGCGAACCTCGTTTCAGCACGACATAGATTCCGCGACGGTTCTGTTCGCTGCCGGGGCTGACTTCGTACTTGTAGGCAGTGCCGCCGACTTTCGCCCATATACCATCCGGCTGGTACGGATAAATCGGCGGACCAAACTGTTTCAGATCAAGCAGGCCGGAGACGGCCAGAGCGTTGTCGCGAATCATCTCCGCATCCATCCGGAATCGAGGACCGCGCGCCAGCAGGCTGTTGCGAACATCCAGTTCGAGTAACTCACGATCGACTGTAGACGACTGCTGATAAGTGGCCGAGAGCACGATGGTCTTCAGAATGTGCTTCATGGACCAACCGTGCTCCATGAACTCGACGGCCAGCCAATCAAGCAGTTCCGGATGCGACGGCTCTTCGCCCTTGATACCGAAGTCTTCCACCGTCGGCACGATGCCTTGCCCGAAGATCTCCGCCCACCAGCGGTTAACCGTCACTCGCGCGACGAGTGGGTTGTTCGGATCGACCAGCCACCTTGCGAGCGTTAGTCGGTTCGGCGGTCCATCCAGACTGGGATGCAGGATTCCGGGAGTTCCGGCTTCGACAGACTCGCCCGGCTTACGATAGTCACCACGTTCGAAGACGGCAGACAGACGCGACTGTTCCAGTTCGACCATGACCAGCGTCGTGTCGACTGCGATCTTCTTCTGCTCATTCGCAAATTTCGCCACCTGGGCGTTCAGCGTTGATAGTTGCGAATCCTGCTCGGCTCGATAGTCCAGCAGCGTTTTTCGATCACTCTTCGACCACTTGTCTCCTGGTACTTTGAGCGCCGTCGCGACGGCATCCGGAATCGATTCGGTGTCGAGGTTCCCGGTCACTGCCGAAAGCCTCAGGCACCCGATCGTTCTGGCCTGCCCGTATTCGTGTTTCAGGCGAAATACCAGTTCCACTTCGTCTGTAATGTCGAGCGGTTGTTCGAGAATAAACGTGGCCCAGTGCGACTTGTCGAACTCGGGCGAAATGGCCCAGCCGGTCTTTGGTTTGCTGGAAAGTGCGCCTGCGACGTCCCAGTCCTTTTGTGAGAAGTCCGTTCTGGCTGATGAGAATTTGAGCTTCGTGCCGACTTCTTTTTCAGCATCACCTGCAGAATCGGTCCGGGAAACAAGTTCGACCGAAAATTCATTCAGCACGAAGTTGCGTCTAACGGGGTCTCCTCGACCAGGTCCCATGCCAGGCAGCGAGTCGTGCCGCAGCGCTTCCAGCTTGAACGCTCGAACGCCGGAAAGACTGCTTCGAACTCGCACGGTGTAAACATCGTTCGCGGGTGGATCGTCGCCGACGAGCAGAATCGAACCATCGTCAAGTCGCTCAAACGTGTCCGTCGTTCCTTGCGATTCAAAACTGGCGACGTCAAGCACGTGCGACTGGGCGACATCACCGACTCTCTTTACAAACTCAACTGCCCACGTCGGCAGGTCCGCACTCAGTTCATTGCGCCGCTCGGCCTGCTGGACTTTTAGTTCCGCGATCTGCTGTTGCAGTTCTGCTCGCTTGACGTCCCGCTCCGGATCGGACAGCGGCATCGACGGACCTTTGAACGCGATCGAACTCGGTGACTTGCTGGCTCGATCGGCTTCCATTTCCGTGTTGTTGAAGAACGCGAGCAACCGGTAGTAATCCTTCTGCGGGAAGGGGTCGTACTTATGGTCATGGCACTGGCAGCATTCGAGTGTCGAACCCAGCCAGACAGCGCCCGTCGTGTTGACTCGGTCGATCACCTGTTCAATGCGGGTTTCTTCCGGCAACGATCCGGCTTCCACATTGGTCGCCGTGCAGCGATGAAACCCGGTGGCGATTTTCTGCGACTCCGTCGCGTTCGGAAGCAAGTCACCAGCGATCTGTTCGATCGTGAACTGGTCGAATGGCATGTCTGCGTTGAGCGATCGAATCACCCAGTCGCGATACGCCCAGACATCCCGCAGGTCGTCGCGTTGAAATCCGTGCGAGTCTGCATACCGGGCGACGTCCAGCCACGGTCGCGCCCAGCGTTCACCAAACTGTGATCGCTGCAGAAGATCATCGACCAGTTGCTCAAGGCGAATGTCAGACGGGTCGTTCAAGAAGTCGTTCACTTCTGCCGGAGTTGGCGGCAGACCGATCAGATCCAGAAAAACACGTCGAACCAGTTTCTCCGATGCGGCCCGTCGAGACGGCGACAAGCCTTCTTCCGTCAGTCGTTTCAGAACGAAATGGTCAATCGGCGATCGAGGCCAATTGGTATCCGTCATCGCCGGAACGTTCGGACGTTCAGGAGCGACGTAGGACCAGTGGCGGTTGCCTCCAAACTTGTCAGGCCAGACAGCGCCCTGTTGAATCCAGCGACGAATCACAGAAACCTGGCGTCTGGAAAGTGGATCACCGATGGCCGGCATCACTTCGTCATGGCCGCGAGGCAGCAGCAGGCGACGCAGCAGTTCACTGTCGCCGGGTTTGCCACCTACGATGGAGCCTGAGTCAAACGCAGAAGCTCGTTGATCCAGTCGCAATTCCGCTTCCTGTTTCTCCGGCCCGTGACATTCAATGCAGGACCGGCGAAAAATCGGATACACGTCCTTCGCGAAATCGATGCGATTGTTCTGTGGTGACTGGTTTTCTTCAGCAGCGAAGACGAGTCCGGAAACCGCTATGCAGATCAACACGCCAGAAATTCGGGCCAACATCCGACTGCCTCCAGAATTAACTGCTCTTCGCGTTAACTAAGATTGTGAAGTTTCTGAACGCAGAGGGCGTCGACCACATCAGACAGGGAGCGTTCGTCATTACCTTATCGATTCTCTAACTCATCTCCAGACCGGACAGTGTACCGGTACTCGTAGCGAAGCGGTCCTGTTCCAAACCAAGTCGCTGCAGCACGCTGACAAACAGGTTTGGCAGCGGATAATTATTCTTTCGATCGAACGCGAGGTGCTGGCCGTGTTTGAACCCACCTCCAGCCAGTACGACCGGCATGTTTCGGTTGTCGTGACTGGACGCGTTACCGAGGTTGCTGGTCAGCAGCACCGACGTCTGATCGAGCAGGCTGGATCCGTTGTCATCAATCGCCGCAAGTTCCCGCAGGAACTCTCCCCACGTGCTGATGATTGCTCCTTCAACAATCGCCAGCTGATCGACCTTCTGATTATCGAGGCCGTGATGGCTCAGCGAGTGGTAGCCTTCTCCCACTCCGTGCAGAGGAACAACTCCACCGCCGCTACCAAGATGGTAGCTGATGAATCGCGTTGAGTCCGTCTGCAGAGCCAGGCGAATCATGTCGCTCATCAGTTTCTGACGACCGACAAAGTCGTTGGAATTTCCAATGTCGACCGGCTTTGCAACGTCGACTTTCGGTTTGGGTCGATCGGCCCAGGCCTCGGACTCGGCCAATCGCAGTTCGAGATCTCGAACACTCGTAAAATACGCATCCAGACGGTCACGATCGCCCGCACCCAGTTCTCGACTGAGTCGTCGTGCGTCTTCGCCGACGAGATCCATGATACTGCGTCCCTGACTCACTCGCTGAGTCTGTCTCGCTCGCTCGGCAGGCGAATCATTCACAAACAACCGCATAAACAATCGAGAGGGAGACGACTCAGCAGGAATCATCGCCCCGTTCCCGGTGTAGGACGGACTGTTGCTTCCGCTACTGCCGAGGACCAGCGAGGGGAACCGCGTTGTACTGCCAAGAGATTTCGCCATGTGCTGATCGATTGAAACGGAATTCTTACCTCGCCCGGAACTGCCGACTGGATTTGCGGTCAGGATGCTGGCTTCCGCCCGATGCCCGCCTCCAACACCCGGATGCGACGACCCGGAAACGATCGTCATCTGATGTCGCAGATCCTGCAACGGCTGGAGATAGAGACTCGGCTCGTAGTCGCGGCCACTTTGAGTCGGGTTAAGGTTGTCCGCCAGCAGGCCGAGTCCCAGCGACATCGACACAAAGCGACGCGGCGGCCCTTCCGCTTTCGGACCGGCGAGTGCAGCCTGCATGGCCGATATCCAAGGAAGCGACATCGCCACACCAGCACCTCGCAACACTGTGCGACGATTCAGCTGGCGACCAAAGTTGAAGTGATTCAGTTTTAACACGGTAAACGTTTCCAGATGTTGATTTTTCGAGGCACTTGACTGAGTGTCTTACAAGTTAGGTCAGGCTCTGCCTGACGGAATCCTGAATTGATCTTCGGCAATGCCTTCGCCACATTTTGTCACGTAAATCCAAGCCTGCCCGAAATCGTCGAGCGCACATCCTGAACTCACTCTACTTCAACAGAGTTGAACATTCATCCGGACTGTGTGTAACTCTTTCAGCATGAATGCAAGATACACCTTGCTGGTAGCGTCGTTTCCGATTCTAGCCGGAAATATCAGCGAATCCCCTCGTGACCGCATTCCCATGAACGCGGACCGACGCTCATAAGTACGCGAAAGTTCAGCCCTGATAAGTCCTCCGGGTTCGTCGGGCAGAGTCCTGGAATCCCGGTTCCGTGGGCGCGTCGGGATGTGGTCGGTAAACTCGCGACCCTGAATGTCAACCAAACCGCTCCGCGAGTCGGAGCGCTCCAGTATTCTGACAGGATAAGACCCATGATTCGCCACTTCTGCCTGTTTTCGGCACTCGTTTGTCTGCCGCTGTGTGTCCAATTGATGATCACAACAGCCGTGCAGGCTCAGGATGAAAAAGCCGAAACGGCAACGCCAAAGACTGCAGCTCCGCAAACCGAGGCTCCAAAGACTCCAGGTCTGAAGGTCACGATTGATGCCGACGACGAGAATCCCGATGAGAGCTGGAAGTCGCTGCTGGCTCGACGTCTGGTGATTTTCGATCGCCTGCAAGTGCTGAAGAAGGAATTCGAAACTGCCGAGACCAGCGACGAAAAACGCAAAGTGCGCGACGAATACGTCGATCTGATCCGGGAGTTCGAAGTCGAAATTTATCCGGAGATGCTCGACCTGGCCGCGAAAATTTACGCGAAGAACGAAGGCGATCTCGACGCCGGGGAAATCGTCATGAAGGAAGCGTTCAACAACAACGATTTCGATCTGTCAGCCGAGATTTCGACGAAGCTGCTGGCGGCAGACCGAAAAACAAAGGACGTCCTGAGCATGGGCGGAGTATCGCAGTTTGCTCTACATAACTTCGAACAAGCGCATGCGATCCTCAGTGAAGCTCAGAAGGCGAACAGGATCGATCTGCGGTACGAAACCTACATCGACGCCGCACAGAAGTACCAGGGCTTGTGGAAGGTCGAACAGGAAATCCGCGCGAAGGAAGACGCTCTCGAAGGAGATGCCGCTCTACCGAGAATGGAGTTCGACACATCCAAAGGCAGGATCCTGTTCGAGCTGTTCGAGGACCAGGCTCCCAACACTGTGGCCAACACAATCAATCTGGTGGAGGGCGGCAAGTACGACGGCATTGCCTTTCATCGAGTCATCAATGGTTTCATGGCGCAAGGCGGCGACCCGAACACGCTCGACGAAGATCCCGGCAACGATGGCTATGGGGGACCTGGCTACTCAATCGCCTGTGAATGCTACCGCGACGATACTCGCATGCATTTTCGTGGCAGCCTGAGCATGGCTCATTCCGGTCAGGACACGGGCGGCTCACAGTTCTTCATCACTCACCTGCCAACCGACTGGTTGAATGCGCGAACCGAGCCTGAAAAAGGCGGACATACGGTGTTCGGGCGTGTGATCGAAGGCATGAAAGTGGCGGCTTCGTTGAAGCGCGGCGACAAAATCATCAAAGCAACCGTGATCCGAAAACGACCTCACGAATACACGGCAGTGATCACGCCGGACGAAAAGCCAGGGGATCCAGCAGCAGACAAGTCGAAAGACGACGACTCGAGAAACGAATAGGGACTCCGTTCTGAAACACTTGTTGAAGAGCCCTGGAGCCATCGACCTTCGGTCCTGTTAATTTCTGGAGCTGCCGCAGTGACCGCACTACTGCTGACCGCTGCCATGCTTGTGGTGCCGGCGGCAGGCGGTTTACTGACGGGCTTCCTGCGCAACCACCATCGAGTCGCCCTGACGGCAACAGCCGGATTGTCGTGCATCGCTGCCGGCCTGTGGATTGCCTGTGAGTATGCAGGAATCATTTCAGCATCGACTCAACTGACTGTCGGGAACTGGCTGGCAATTCCAACAGCACCCGGTCTGGCCGTGCAGCTTTCGTTTCTGGCGGATCAGAATAGTGTTCTGCTGGTCTTCGTAGTATCGCTGGTCGTGCTTCTTGATTCTGCAGGCTCATTGCAATCCGGCAGCAGTGCTGAGTCATTAATGCCGCTTACACAGATAGAATCGACGCACGGAAAAGAACCGGTTCAACACTTCTACGCCTGGCACCGATGGCTCGCTGTTTTGTTTCCGTTGAGTGTTGCGACTGTTCTCGCGGATGATCTTGTTCTGCTGGTGATATTGTGGATCCTTCTGGACTGTTGCGTCTTCGGGTTACAACGACAGTCGGACTCACTGTCTCCCCCAGAAAGTACACCACCGACGACAGTCGCAGTGCTGAGCGTTTCCAGTGTGCTTCTGCTTGTCGCCACGTTGATGGCAACTTCTCGCTTTGGCACCACAAGTATCCCGGAAATCATCAGCGAATCCGCTCTGGACGGCCGTGTTGACGCGACTGCGGTCGTGTCTGGCTTGACGATTGTGTTCGCCGCAGCCATCGCCGCACGTTGTGGATTGTTCCCGGCGATCATGCGGGTTCGAGGCTGTGTGAACCGACGACACATTGATGCAGGCCGAACAGTCACACTCGCCTGGGTCCTGCCGGGAATCGCACTGGCCGTGGCCGTTCTGCCGCTGGCCGACCTTTCTCTGGAAGGATGCCTGCTGACTGGAACGCTGGGAGCTTTGACCTGCGTGACGGCGATCGGCATCGCGCTTGTTCAGAAACGGGCAGACGACATTTCGACGTTATTGATCGTCAGTGTGGGCGGTCTGGCATTGTCAGCGTTGGCTAGCGGCCATGCTGACGCTGGTGGAATTGCTGTCTGCACGGTCTTTGCTCAGGTTCTGGCGATCCTCGTCCTCAGACAGTCTGCAGGCGAATCCAAACTACGATTTGCTACAACGGTCGCGATGGTTGTCACCGTGTCGGGACTCGGCGGAGCGAATGCCGTGTTGTCAGTTATTGAGGATGCTCAGCATCAGTCAGCAGAGCAGGCAGTGACCGCCGCTTCATCGCCTGAACAGTTTCTGAATCTGATCTGGTGGGGCTGTGTGGCGAGCCAGATTCTGTGGGGAATCGCGATCGTAAAAATGATATCGGTGCGGGAGTTTGAACGACGACCGAAACAGAAGTTGATCGTAAATCGACAGACCGGCAGGCATTCGGATCCAACAGCTACACCGACCGAAGTTGCGGAAGATCGGACTCACACAGCTCTGACCGCCCTGGCTGCCTGCTTTGCACTGGGTGCGTGTCTGGTTCCGTTCAGTAATTCATCCATCACCGGTTTGCCAACGCAGGCTCGACTCTTCTCTTTTGGCGAAGCGACTCCGGCGTGCCTGCTTGGAGTTGTCGTTGCGTGGCTTCTTTCTCGCGCCAGCGAAAAGGCGCGGCAGCGCATGGCGGGTGCGTCTGACTCGTTGGCAAGGCTATGCGGTGAATGGTTTTACCTGGACGCTTTCAGACATCGAGGAGTCGCCATGCCGGCTAAGTTGCTCGCCATACTGATCGAAGTCAGCGATCGAAGAATCTTCGGTGGTACGTCCGAAGAAGGCTGGAGACAAACACCGTCCCGGCTGGCCGACTCCCTGGAGCACCTGCGATTTCAACCAGCGGTCTATTACGGGCTGACAGGCCTGCTACTGATCTCGGGTCTGCTGTGGTCGCTGTTCTAAACAGATCTCGACGTGCGAAAGGAGCTGCGTTCGACACCGACACTCGCCGATGATCCGACACCTGCTTTAACGGTCAAGAGTGATCGCATTGAGGATTGCGCAGTCGAACAATCAGGCTCATTTCGTCTCGACGTCATGGCGTTCTCATTCTCCGAGTACCTTGACGAGCACCCGTTTTGGTCTCATCCCATCAAACTCGCCGTAGAAGATCTGTTCCCACGGTCCGAAATCAAGTTTCCCATCGGTAATGGCAACCAGAATTTCCCGCCCCATGATCTGCCGCTTCATGTGGGCGTCGGCGTTGTCTTCGCCAGTACGGTTGTGGGCGTACCGCTCGGGAGATGCGTCAAAAGGAGCAAGCTGTTCCAGCCACTTCCCGTAGTCCTCCTGCAATCCCACCTCGTCGTCGTTGACAAAAACCGACGCGGTAATATGCATCGCGTTACACAGAACGAAGCCCTCCCTGACTCCACTGTCCCGGACGATCTTCTCAATCGTCGGCGTGATGTTTTCGAAAGCCATCCGAGCAGGCAGATTGAACGTCAGATATTCCGTGTGCGATTTCATGGGCAGCCGTGTAACTTTCCACAAAAGATTCAGCCGGGAAGTCAGGAACCGGGAATCAATGTACCCGGTTCCATCATCTGAAGCGGCGACTACAACGCTCGAACGATGGCGGCAGCGCTTTGGCCGATGGTTGTTCGATTAACCGTCAGAGCAGTCAAATTTCGCAGTGGCTGCGGACCATCGTGGACGACATTCAACCGGCAGCGCGGGTCGGGGATTTTGTAGTTTAAGGTTGCCGGCAACAATTCCTTCTGCAGTGCCAGCAGGCTGCCCGCGAGTTCC
>JAQBWV010000220.1 GCA_027624335.1 Planctomycetota bacterium | reverse complement strand
GCGTCGATGCCGTCGAGTCGGAAGCCGGTGGTGCCGTCCAGCGTGCTCAGGTCGATCGTGGCCGACACCGTGACGGCGGCTGACACCTTCAGGGTTGCGGCCCCCTGCGTAAAAACGCTGAACGTGTCGGGGCCGATGACTTCATCGCTTTTCTGTCTCCAGCCGATCTCGATTTCGACTCTGTCACCTGCGTCGCCGCTGACCAGCAGGGTGTTGCTGGTCGAGGACAGATTCAGCACTTCGAGTTGATTCAGGGTTAGCGTGTTGTCGCCGCTGCCGGTGATGTCGATCACTTCCACGTCAGCGAGGCGGCTGTCGTCGATTGTTGTCAGATCGACCGTCAAACCACCGCTGCTGAGCCGCACCGTATCCTGGCCTGCTCCGCCAGTCAGACGACCAGTGCTGATGAAATCTGCATCCGGAATTGAAATGGTGTCATCACCGGCTCCGCCATTGATCACCACAGTGTCCACCGGAGTTCCGGCCAGATCCCCATCCGGATTGAACGCGGCGTCGAAGCCGACGATCGTCAACGAGTCGCCATTGTCGCCGAGATTGATCGTCAGCCGGTCCGAGGGATTCTGGAAGTCGACCGAAAATCCGCTCGCCACACTGCTGATGTTGGAGAAACCAGCCATCCCGGCATTGTCGGTGATGATCGCATCGGTCGTTGGCCCGGTGGGGAAGTCGATCGTTAGATCGTTGCTGCCGGAAATCGTGAACGTGTTGGCGCCCAGGCCGGTGAAGTTGATCACCGTCGTCCCGATCGTCACGGTGCCGGCACCGACCGAAGTCAGGTCCAGCGTCACCGTCGTGCCGTCCACCGTGACATTGATGTCGTCGTTCGCGTCCCCGCCCAGATTCAGATTGATGACATCAACACCCAGCAATTCCGGATTAGCGTCGAAATCAATGTTGACGATGTCGTCTTCACCGACCACACCGTTGATCGTCACGCTGGTCAAATCTGCCGGAACGCCGAACTGGCTGCTGGCACCACCAACAACGCTGACGTCAACGACACCTCCAGTGAACGTGACATTGATCGTGTCTGTCATCTGGTTCGCTGCCTCAGCGGGAGCGACCGCGTTAACGTTGCCAGCGGAGTCATTATCTGCCACGTCGATCTGCACCGTCCCGCTGGCCGTAGCTGAGCCAGTTGCGGACACAGCCTCTGACAGAAATGACTCCGTCCCTTCGACCAGTGCATCATCTGTCGCCCCGATAACGATATTCGCCGTGGTGCCATCGACGGCACCGGACGTGAACGTCGCCTCCGTCGTCGAGTAATCGGCATTGCCCGGCAGATCTGCAGTGATTGTTGTTGCGAGCGTTCCTGTATTTGGCGTTCCGTTGGCCGTCAGGTTCAGCGTGACCACAACATTCGCCGTCGGCCCACCTTCCGTCACGCTTGTCGTCCCGGAAACCGACACAATCGCCGTGTCGTTGTCGGTGATCGTGACGTCCTGCGTCGTGGTCGTACCGAGCTCCAGCCCTTCCGATGGATTCGAAATCGTCAGCGTGGCCGTTTCCTCATCTTCAATGAGCAGGTCATCCTGCACAGTGAACGTCACACTGCCCATGTCCATACCGTCCATAATCGTGATCGTCGTGCTGGACAGCATGAAGTCGCCGCTGGTGATACCTGTGCCGGTAACAGCCAGATCGACAGTCTGATTGCCGAAGACCGGCTCGTCCGTCGTCGCCGTCACGGTAATGACGGTCGTTCCGGCTTCGGTCCCGGATGAAACATCGACCGAAACGTCCACCGTTCGCGGCAAATCCACTCGGAACAGTTCAACCCCAGTGGCGTCCGTCCTGGAAACTGTAAAGAACGTCTTCAACAGACCGGCGTCGGTGATCGAAAACGGGGCGCTGCCGCCGCTGCCAGGAACCAGTTCGGCGACGATTGTCGTTCCGGCTTCGCTGCCGTCCGACGTCCACAGTTCGTCACCGTTGACGCCATCATTGGCCCGGAAGAACAGCGTCCCACCGATGTTGGCCAGTTGGGGATAGTAAGCGTAATAATCGTCCACCACGCCATCGGCCGCGCCGGGGCGAATGTCCTTGACCAGAACGGTTCCCCCAGTTGTGCCGTCCGAGGCCCATAGCTCAGCTCCGTTTGTTCCATCGTTGGCCTGGAAGAACAGCGTCCCGTCGACGACAGTCAGATTACGCGGATACGAACTGTCATTTCCTGGTCGAATATCTTTCAGCAGCGCAGTGCCACCTGCGGTCCCATCGGACTTCCACAGTTCCCTGCCGGACGTATCGTCAACCGCGCTGAAGAACAGCGTCCCGCCAATGTTTGCCAGATATCCATATCCGGGGTTTGAGCTGTCAGCGCCGGCTCTGATATCGGACACCAGTGTTGTGCCAGCTTCGGTCCCGTTGGACACCCACAGTTCCGTGCCGTTTGTTCCATCAAACGCCGAGAAGAACAGCGTGCCGTTCACGTTGGTCAACGCGCCGGGGTTAGAACTTCCCGCTCCAGGATTGATGTGCTTTACCAGCAGCGTGCCGCCTGGTGTTCCGTCAGACTTCCACAGTTCGTTTCCATTGACTCCGTCAAGTGCCCGGAAAAACAGCGTTCCACCAACATTGGTCAGATGATCCGGGTAGGAACCAGAGGAATCGGTTCGAATGTCCTTGACCAGCGTCGTCCCAGCCGACGTGCCGTTTGACATCCAAAGTTCATGGCCGTTTGGTCCATCGGCCGCGCTGAAGAACAGAGTACCGCCGACGTTCACCAGGCTCCTGGGATCCGACCCGTTTGAACCTGAGTCGATGTCTGCAACCATGTACGTGCCGGAGGTCGTTCCGTTCGACCGCCATAATTCGCTTCCACTCGTGCCATCAGACGCCGTGAAAAACAGGATCCCGTTCACATCGGTAAACTCTCTGGGAACCGAGCCGGAGATTCCGGGGCGGATATCCAGCAGCAGCTCAGTCCCGGCGGTCGTTCCGTCAGAGACCCACAGTTCCTCGCCGTTCACACCATCGTTTGCAGCGAAAAACAACTTGCCGCCGACAGCCAGAACTTCAGCATAAGGGCGAGAGGCGGTGTTATACACATTGGTGATGCCGCCGCCGTAGAAGGAATCGCCACTCCCCGACGCAATATCCCGGACCTGTACGGTACCGGAACTGTTTCCGTCGGACGTCCACAGCTCAACGCCGCTGCCTCCATCATCTGCCGAGAAGAACAGTGTTCCATTGATATTCGCGAGGCTGCCGGGATCAGACGAATCAGAGCCGGAACGGATGTCTTTGACGAGTACGGTGTTGGCTGTTGTGCCGTCGGATTTTCTCAGCTCAGTTCCGTAGGTGCTGTCAGTAGCCGTGAAAAACAGTGTGCCAGCCACATTCGTCAGATTGACGGGAGAAGCCAGCGACGATGAAGCAACGATTTTCTCGGGTGTAGAGCCATCCGACTTCCAGAGTTCCCGATTGGAACCATCTTCCCGTGCCGTGAAAAACAGTGTCCCTTCTACATTGGTCAACTCGCTGGGGTCTGAACCCCCACTGCCGTTGATGTCCGCGACCATTGATGTTGTTGTTCCATCAGTCTTCCACAATTCCGCACCATTCGTTCCGTCATCCGCGACGAAAAACAGTGTTCCATCGACATCGGTCAGTTCGCGGTTGAACACTCCGCCTAGTCCGGACGCCGTGCCGGGATTAATGTCGGAGACCAGTGTCGTGCCTGCCGCCGACCCATCCGACTTCCAGAGTTCTCTCCCGTTTGCCGAGTCCCTGGCGGCAAAGAACAGCGTTCCACCGAACACCGTCAGGTTAGACGGGAAGGAACTTTCCATTCCCGTCTCGATGTCCTTGACCAAAGTCGTGTTGCCTGGTGTTCCGTCGGACTTCCACAGTTCCGAACCGTTCGTACCGTTGTTGGCAACGAAGAACAACGTCCCACCCAGATTCGTCAGGGAGTTCGGATACGACTCGTAGGGGTAGCCGTTGGTTGGGTGGGTGCCCGGCAGGATGTCGAGAAATAGATTTGTGCCTGCGGTCGTCCCGTTTGAAGTCCACAATTCCGTCCCGTTCACGCGATCGTTCGCCGTGAAGAACAGTGTGCCGGAAAGATTGGTCAGCTCATGCGGGCCGGTGGCGTATCCGTAGTTAGCGTTTTCGGGGTCGGGATCAGCGACAAGGACAGTTCCTGCCGCCGTTCCATCGGACTTCCATAGCGCCGACCCGTTGACACCGTCATTGGCATTGAAGAACAGCGTTCCACTGACATTGGTCAACTGATTGGGCCCGGAGCCTGAGGAACCCTGCCGGATGTCGGCCAGCATTGTCGTTCCGCCAGACGTCCCATCCGTCACCCACAGTTCCAGCCCGGTTGATGGAGTCGATGCCGTAAAAAACGTAAGTGTTCCGACCTGAAGGAAATTCTGCGGAGACGAATCCACAGGCGTCGCATTGACGTCGTCGATTAACGTGATCGAGGACAGCAGCGTTCGGTCTTCCAGCTTCTCGGTGAATGCCGAGACCGTGAAATCACTGCGCGACTGCAGCGACGGTCCTGAAACCAGTCGCTGGCGACGGCGAGCTTTGCGGGAGTGGCGGGTGCAGCGGGTTGCCAGGGATGAGAGCCAGTTTTGAAAAAGCATGAGTCAATCTCCAGATGCCGGTGTCGGTATGTTGTTGATGCTGGACTGATTTCAGAAGCAGTCCGAGTGTCCTGGCGTTCGAAAAGCAGAAATCGTTCAGCCGGTGTCAGTTGCCGGTTGTCTGTCGGGAATCAGAAAGTTCCATTGGTCACCGTGTCTGGTCTGTCGACGCCATGAAGTTCTCCACGTGACCAGAGCCAGTCTTCCAGACCAGCAACTTCGGCCAGGTCCTCAAACAGCACCGGACATGTCTCAAGTATGCGGCGTGAGGTGTTTTCGCGAGCTGACGGATCCGTCCCCAGTCGCACGGCGGTTTCAATGAACTGTGTGGCATCTCCGACAATCAGCTCGGTGAAACCCATCTTGCGATACAGCGCCTGAGTGATTCGGTTGCGTAGAAACTCGCCCGGCAGCGTGACGACGGGAGCACCCACCGACAGCGCTTCATAGCTGGAATGTCCTCCGCCAAAATGCAGCGGGTCAAGCACCACATCAGCAGTGGCCAGCAGTCGCAGGAATTGCTCGCGGGGCATCGCCGGCAGAAACCGAACGCGTTTTCCAGACTCCGGCAGAGTTCGCCCGAAGCGACGTTTCAGCTGATCCGTCCAGTGCTGATCGCGGCCCTCCAGCAGAATTATCTGTGCCTGCGGGTCCGCGACCAGAATCCCCGCGATGACCGCATCAAAGTCCGGATGGAACTTGAACAGCGTCTGAGGGCACACGTAGGTGTGCGTTGAGGGGCGAGGGACCAGGGGCGAAGGACCTTGACTCAACGTCGGGCGCTCGAAGTAGGTTCCCAGCAAAGGCAGCCGAACGAGCCGTTCGGTGTAGTGATCGTCCGCGTCCGAGGTTTCCAGCAGTTCACTGGAGAGGAAATAGTCGATCTGCGCACTGCCGGTCGTTTCGGGGTGTCCCCAGGTGGCGCACTGCAGCGGTGCCATCCGTGATCTCGCCAGTGTGGTGGTCAGTGAGTCCATACCGACGTCCGCGAAGATGAGGATGTCCAGATCCTGATCCGCGACGACTCGCCGCGCCTGAGTCACGTTCTGCGGCAGCGTTCGATATCGATCCGCAGCCGCGCGGAACGATTCGGCGACAGAGTCATGACTGCGCGATGCCGACAGAACCGTCACCTCAAATCGACTGCGATCCAGTTGCTGAATACAGCCCAGATTCAGTCGTCCGATCGTGTGGTCCCGGAAGTAGGCTGACAGGAATCCAATTCTCAGTCGGCCATCAGATCGCCGTTTCAAGACTCCTGCGGCAGGTCGAGTCAGCTCCGGCCCCTGGCAGATACTGCCCAGCCGCCGCATGACTTCGACATCATTGCGACCCTGATAGGCGATGAAGAACGACGTCGGCACCAGGGAATCAGTGGTGTCGATCGTCGCCTGCCCGGCAATCAGTTCGTCAAGCCGGTCCGTCAGTCGATTTCGCCACACGTCGATCTCTTCGACCGAGTCGTAGACAACTGGCAACACACTCGCTGCCAGCAACCGGTTCAGCGGCGACGCATCGTTCTCCAGCAATTGTTCGTACTGCTGGACCGCCTCTGCAGTACGCCCCTGACTACCGAACAGGAAGCCAAGATTCTGCATTGCCGGGATGCATTGTGGATCGCATTCCAGAGCGAGTTCATAACACTCAATCGCCTGCTGCTGTTGCTGCCTGTCTGCCAGTTGCTGCCAGAGATTTCCCACATTGCAGTGCAGAGATGCTCGACGCGGCTCCAAGGCGATCGCTTTCTGATACGCCTGGATCGCTTCCTGAACTCTGCCTTCGCGCTGAAATTCATCAGCCAGCGCTACCAGCCTTGAAAGTTGTTCGGCAGGCGATGTCGCGTCCGCCGGGGGTACAGCCGACGGCAGCGACGTTGATTGTCCCGGGGCCGCAGCGATTGCTGGAACCACCCAGATGTCTGCTCGCTCATTTTCGACATCGTGCGGACCAACGACGCAGGGACGCAGACAGTCTGGCAATACACTGACGGCAAACAGCTCATCAACACCTGAGTGAAACTGGAGTGTCGCGACCGTTCGACCGGAAGTCAGGTCGACCACACCAACGCCGCAGCGCAGTTCTGAACGGTGTTCTTCCAGCGGCATCCCTCCGAACACCGACGTCTCGCGGATTTTCGACAGACCGACGAAGGCGAACTGACCATGAAACGCCAGACCGCGAGTGAATCCCGGAAACGTAGCCACTGATTCGTAACGGCCGGAATCGACATCGATCGTTCCCAATTGACCGGCACCAGAGTTCAACGTCCAGAGCCTGCCATGAGAGAGTCGCGGCGAGTGCGGCATCGCGAATCCACGAGCGACGGTCGCTCCGCTTTCGACATCAATCACGACTCCGCCGGTCGCCTTGGTCGCACGCCAGCCGCCAGGCTCGTTCGAATCGCCATGTGCCGTGACAAACTTCGGTCGGCCGTCGAGCATCGCCAGACCATTCAGGTGGCAGCGGTCACCCGGCTCCAGCGCGGTAATGAACGGCGGTCTCCAGCGAGGCACGAAACTATAGCTCTCTTGCAACGTACACAGGCACGAAAACCGAGTGTTGACGGCCCACAGCCCATCCCGCCCCCACGCCAGCTCGTGGCCATGAATGTCACCGGTGCGAAACGAATGCCGTGTCAGCCAGGCAGCGTCGTGCGTTCCTGCAGGCGTGATACCCGGAGCGATATCATGAGCGGCTCGCAGCAGATGGATTTCCCGCCGCGAACCCAGCGCGATCGCGTCCGGGCCAACTGCAATGCCCATCGCCTGTTCGAGATTGTGAAACGAGAACTGCAGTGCGTCGTCCTGAACTCCAATCACCGCCACCTTGCCGGCCTGGTAGGTACTCAGCGCTAGAGACGCACCCAGATGTTTCAGGATACCGGGAAAATCAGGACTGTACTCATACTTCACCGCCGTCTGTGTGACCTCAGACTTCGACGTCGACACACTCGTATCAGGAACGTTGCTGGCAGAGAACTTCTTCTCGTGCTGGCTCATTGCACACCTTGCCTCAAACGATCACCAATTCACCAGTTTGCGAGTCCGTCGCTGTGCATTTCGTCCTCACTCACAATTGATCGAGTCGTTGCATTGGCTGCCGCATCGCGAACGATGACGGACAATCAATAGGCAACACGGGAATACTCCTGAATTCGCCAGCGTCGGCTTCATACTTGCCCAATTGCCCAAGCAGAATTACCGTTACTTCCGCCATAAGGGGCCGCACATACACAGCTAATACATTTCATCAAAAAATGTCACGCAGAATCTATGATCCATTTCCACTTTTTATGCACACATGGCGCGTTTGACACGAGCTACCGATTTGCCACGATCTTCCCATTTGACATGCGGCGAGCGGCCTCCACGCCCCATTTCCGACGGTTAGGCCGGTTCCTGCCAACTGGTGAGAACCAGGGTGCACGGTCAAAATGGCCGGGTCGCGTTCTCGGAGGACCGTCGCGTTCTCGATCAGGAGCAACGTGCTGTTCCGGGAACGGCATGGTGGCAAAGCAAGTCTCGCCCTGACGCTGCTCGCTGAAGAAGAAACATCCTGTGCCCGCGGCGCACAGCCATTCGGGCTGTGCCACTGTGTGAATTCCAGTCACCATCGAGTATCGACATGGACGATTCGGTAGAGTGCAGGTTAGGTTTCCGGACTCGCCTGCTGGATTCTCATGAAATTCACAGTGGTGCCCGCCTGCGTTGCTCATTCGTCCCGCCCGCTTGCCCGCCAGGATCGAAAAGGTTAGCCAGATGAAACGGTATTTGTGCACGGAATTCCGCGACGGTGTTACTCGACGAGGTCTGCTGCAGGCTGGGCTGGGAGGAGTCATCGGCCTGTCGATGCCGGATCTGCTGCGACTGCAGGCCGCGACGAGTGAGCGGTCGGAGCAGAAGTCGGCCGCGCCGCTCGATACGGCTGTGATCTATCTGGAGCAGGCCGGAGGACCGACTCAGCATGAAACGTACGATCCAAAACCGAATGCTCCGGCCGAATACCGCGGTCCGTTGAGCGCAATTCCGACAGCGCTGCCTGGTGTCTCGTTCTGCGAAGTGATGCCAATGCAGGCCGCGATCGCCGACCGCCTGGCGATCATTCGATCGATGCACCATGACTCTGGTAGTCATGGCACCAGCAGTCACCTGACGCAGACCGGCTACTACCTCAACGACCGGCAGAACCGTAACAACGAAATGCCTTGCATCGGGTCTTTCACAACGAAGCTGCGCGGAGCCAATGAGCCTGGCGTTCCCGCGTTTGTGTCGATTCCGCTGAGCATGCGTTTCGGGCGGGCCGCGTGGCTCGGCAAGGGCAACAATCCTTTCGAAACTTCGAAAAGCGCCGACGATACCAGGTTCGAAGTGCCCAATCTCACACTGCTGTCCGGACTCGATCAGGATCGATTGACTGACCGACGTCAGTTGCTGTCGGGATTCGATGCGTCGCGCAGAATCGTCGACAATCACGGCGCAGCCGATGCGACCGATGACTTCACTCGACAGGCGTTTGAGATGGTCACCGGCGATGCGGCACGCAGCGCGTTCGCCATCGATGAAGAGAACGACGCCACACGGGATCGCTACGGTCGCAACTCCATCGGTCAGAACGTCCTGCTGGCAAAGCGTCTTGTCGAGCGTGGAGTCACGTTCGTTACCGTTCGAGCCAACACGCTGGGTAGCTGGGATGATCATGGCGGTATAGCCGCGCGAATGAAGGCCAAAGGCCCGGGCTTTGACCAGGCTGTTGCTGCGCTGGTCGGCGATCTGTACGACTCGGGTCTCGACCGAAAAGTCATGGTGGTGGCGATGGGCGAATTCGGAAGAACGCCGCGAATCAACAGAAACGCCGGTCGCGATCACTGGGGACAGGTCATGAGTGTGATGCTGTCCGGTGGCGGCTTGAAAGTCGGACAGGTGATCGGTGCTTCCGATTCGCACGGTGGCACTCCAGTGGAGTCTCCTTACCGCCCCGAGAACGTACTCGCCGTTCTGTACCGGCACCTTGGGATCGATTCGTCATTGACCTTCCCGGACAATGCTGGCCGGCCCCGTTACCTGCTGGAACGGCGCGAGCTGATTTCCGAGTTGATCTGACACGTCCAGATCCTGGAAATTCACCGATGTCGAATCTGAGTTAGTCCCGAAATAGATTCCCGATATGTCACCCTGAGCGACGCGAAGAATCTCGACGCAGTGAAGCAGTGAAACTGAGTGCCGTTGAGACCCTTCGTTCAAGGTGACAGTGGGGTGAAATCGGGAACTGAATTCGGGACCGATCCTCATCGGATGCAAACTGCGCAGAGCTGCGTGCCGATCGATTCAGTTGTCTCGACCGGTTCTCTGCTGAGATCCAGCCACGCCTGTTGGGACTGCTTCGCCGTCGAGCATCTTCAGCTCGACGGAATGCAATCTCAACATTCCCTTATAGATGGCAATTGTGATCTGGCGACGCTCAGGCTGTGGCAGGGCGGGCAAACTCGCAGCAGCCCCGGTCCAGTCGACAAACTGTTTTCCGTCGATCAGGGCGTTGATGGTGGCCTGGTCGCCGACACTGGAGACTGTCAGGTCCAGTGTCTGCTTCTGGTCATTGATCAGGAGTCGGTCTTTTGTGTGAGTGGGATTGAGTGGATCGCGAGCCGCTCTCCCATCGATCGTTGACAGCCCCGCGCCCACGAAGCCGTCCTGATTATCTCCCTCGGCCAGAGACAACAGAGGCAGGGCGGTCGCGATGGGGAATTCCAGATTGAGATACTTGGGGCCGTTAAACACTGTGAATTCAGCCCGTAGTTGAAAGTTTCCGCGAACTATCAACGGTAGCGTCAAACGAGTGCGGTGGCCGAGCACCAGGGCTCCTTCGTCGATCACAGCGGCATCGACGTAACCATTCCCGGTTGTCGAGTCAGTCGCAGGATCAATGAGCTCCCTGACATTCACCCAGCCGTCAGTGGGAGTGATCGTGCCGCGGTGAGCCTGCTCGCGCGGAGAATCACCTTTCGCATCTCCGACACGCACCCATTGAGCGCCTGTGACCTTTCCGTCGTGACCATTTCTGGAGGAATCCTTCAGTACGTCGCCGGAGCCTTCGTCGAAGTGGTATAGAGCCAGTGTGTGTTCGTCGGCTTCGTGGCGTTGAACTGGAGTGAAGTGTGATGTGTAGCGAGCTGTTTTCGAGATTCGCAGTTCGTCGATAT
>JAQBWV010000219.1 GCA_027624335.1 Planctomycetota bacterium | reverse complement strand
AGGCTACACATTTGGAACTCCTGTGCCGCTGGAAGAGATCCAGCCGGGAGACATTCTGCAGTTCACTTCGGCGCGCTTTGACGAGCCTGGTTACTGGACCATCATGGGCATGCCGAACCACACGGCGGTTGTGCATGCTGTCGGTGATACCCGCGCGTTCATTCTGCAGCAGAATTTCGACGGCAAGCGTTACGTCACGACCTACGACCTGAACCTCAACAATCTGACGTCCGGAAGTATCGAAGCCTTCCGCCCGGTGCCGGCTCGGTAAGCAGCTGCACCGATAAAGTGAGGCGACTGCAATGAACGCTGAGCAAATCATCATCCTTGTGACGTGTCTGGTAAGTTCTGT
The DNA here is from genome assembly GCA_027624335.1 of Planctomycetota bacterium. Lineage (GTDB taxonomy): Bacteria > Planctomycetota > Planctomycetia > Planctomycetales > Planctomycetaceae > JABMPE01. The sequence continues at coordinate 10,478 of JAQBWV010000219.1, read as the reverse complement.
CGTAATGATTGGCTGCGGAGTTCCTCTGTACTGCCGCAAAGTTGGTCGGAATAGCTGGTTTGGATTCCGCACAAAGTCGTCAATGAGTGACGACGAAATCTGGTATGCGACGAATCACGTGGCTGGCTTCTGGCTGATGCTCACCGGAGCCTGCACTGCGTTGTTTGCCTTCGCTGGGACACTCGCTGGCTTGAATGTCGTCGAATCAGCAGTGCTGATGGTGGGTTCAATGATAGCCGGCATCTCAATTTGCATGCTCTCCGCGCTGGGTGAACAGCGACGCCAGCTCAAAGAACGTCAGCGACAGGCTGACACGGACAACCGGCGGCCTGCGTGATTTACGACGAGAGCTGAAAGCAGCAGTCGCAACGTTGCCTGATTGACAGTCGACAGTCTCAGTTCCATTCGGGGTCTGACGGCTGATTGGAAAACATGCGATTGCGCTCGTGCAGGCATCGAAGTACGTCTTCCCACACGTCGTAAGGTTCGCGACCAAACACGAAATCGGCGCTGGCGGGAATCGTGAACCAGTCGCCTCGACTCAATTCGTGCTCGAGCTGCCCGGCTCCCCAGCCTGAATAGCCAGCGTAAATGCGGAACTGAAAGTCATCTTCTGAACCGACATCCTGCGTGGTTGCCTCGACGACTCTCTCGAAGACATCCGGGCTGGTTCCGACGAACACGCCGGGCACAATCGCATCGTGCTCCTGGTCGTAATCAGGTGAGTTATGGAGAATCAATAACGCGTTTTCTTCGACCGGCCCGCCTGCGAGTACGCACTGTCCGGACTTCGCTATCTCGAAATGCTTCGAAAGCGCCGTCGCAACGCTGACGTCCATGGGGTGATTGATCACGACTCCCATCGCACCGTCATCGTTGTGTTCGATCATCAGCACGACAGCCTTGAAGAAACTGCTGTCCTTCAGATGTTTTGCGGCGATCAGAAAATGCCCTCGTAATGACTCGGACATGGTGTCGTCAGACCTCTCCAGATCACGGTTTCAGCTGGCCGTGCGGCGCCTGCGACCAGTTCACTTCTTAGACGAGAATAGCGACCGGTATCGCCGCGGTGAATACAGACGAAATTCAACGTCTCGAATGTACTCATACGGCCCATCTTCGCGGATTCTCTGGACGAGTTCTGCGATCTGCAACTGAGACGCGTAAGCGGCAATGCTTTGCAGCTTCACTTCGAACGCGGAGTCGTCTCCCGCAACTTCGAGATTCGGATCAGTCGGGAAGTCGCAATACACGGCCATCTCGTGGACGAACGGAACATCCAGCGGGTCTCCCAATTCCGGCCAGATCTTCCCGGACGCGTGAAACAGACTGATCATCAACTCGTTGTGTGTGATCTGGTGGTCAGGGTGCAGGTCCATGCGAGTCGGTACGAACACTCGCGAAGGTCTCAGTTCCCGCAGCGAATTCGTAAATGCGTTCTGGAGGCCCGTGTAACCGCCAACGTCTGGCTCGCCCACTTCCGCTTTTCGTCGCCCGACGTATTTCGTCAGGCCTCCATCAGGAAAGCCGAGAAAGTGTACGTGTTCGCCTGGGATCCCCAGCACTTCGAAAGACCGCAGCGTTTCCAGCCGACGGATTTCGATGATGTCGTCTTTCTGCTCCGAGCCGCAGTAACCCAGACAGCCATCGGTCACGATGACGATCTGCACATCGACGCCCGCCTGCACTGCCGCCTGCATCAACAGGCCCGCTCCGATGCAGAGGTCGTCGTCATGAGGTGAGACGAACATCCAGGCATCGTTGTGCAGATTCTCCGAGCCCATCGCGTCGGCCAGATTCCCACACACCACAGGGCGACCGTCCACGAGTCGGCTGAAACTGAACGATCCTGAGGTCACCGTCGAGAATGCCGTTTTGATAGTCATGATTTTCGAACTGCTCCGACGAACTGAATTGGAGGTGTCATCCCGACTGTGTCTGCGCTTTATCAAGTGTTCGATGGATTGTTTATCGTCCGACAGGTGGCCGAGCCCCTATGGTTTCTTACTGCCTGAAGCTGACGACTGTTCCCGCTCACGCCTACGATGCTACCGTGTCCCGAAATTATCAGGAAGCATTGATCCGTTGCATTGAGCAAACTCTCTCGTGGAACTCTTTTGAGTACCTCGCAATACGACGTGGCAGACCAATCGTACCATGCGGCTTCATCGTCACTTACGGTTGCGGCATTCGTCGATTCAGAATCATCCTGTTGAGTCAGCTGCACCCGTTACCGATGAGATACTGAACCGGTCGGGTTGAAGGTGCCGCCGGACCGATTATTAAACCCGTTCGACACATTCACGCAACCGCTCAGTACCCGGCCTTACGAACTTCCTGACACTCCAGGGGAGCCTTCATTGAACCTGCTTGAGGTTGATCGGATTCGCAAGAGTTTCGACGGGCATGTCGCCGTTGACGACCTCAGTTTCGAGATCCGGTCGGGAGAAGTGCTGGGGCTGCTGGGGCCGAACGGGGCTGGTAAGACAACGACGATGTCGATCATTGCGGGACTGCTGACGCAGGATGACGGGCAGCTCCGCTATCGAGGAGAAGCGGTCACGACGACCGGCGCGGGGGCCGTGCTGCGATCTGAACTCGGAGTCGTGCCACAGGAACTGGCGATTTATCCCGATTTGACGGCTGGCGAGAATCTGACGTTCTTCGGACGCCTGTATCATCTGCGGGGAGCGGAACTCGAACAACGGATCAAGTTTGCGCTCGACCGGTCCGGGCTCACGCAACATTCCAGTCGGCTGGCTCGAACTTTTTCCGGCGGCATGCAACGCCGCCTTAATTTCGCCTGTGGGCTCCTGCACGAACCACAACTGCTGATGCTCGACGAGCCGACAGTCGGCGTCGATCCTCAATCGCGAGCGTACCTGCTTGACTGCGTGAGGCAACTCCGCGACGACGGCGTCACGGTGCTCTACGCCAGCCACTACATGGAAGAAGTGGAGGACATTTCCGATCGCGTTGTGATCATTGATCACGGAAAACTCGTGGCCAGTGGCACTCAGGAAGAGTTGCTGGGGAAACTGCCGATCGATATTCGATTGCGCCTCGCCGGAGGTGACGCGAATCTCGGCAACCTTCTGGCATCCCTGACGGGAGTCGCCAGCGTCGACGCGCCGACGCAGAACGGGCATCCCGATCGTACCATTGTCATTCGCACATCGATCACCGCCAGTGACAATGCCGACCTGGGCAGCCTGCTGAGTCAGATCGTGACTGTCGCCGCCGAGCAGAAATGCAGCGTCCTTTCCGTCACGACCAATGATTCGAATCTCGAACGACTGTTTCTTGAACTCACCGGTCGACGGTTGCGGGATTGAAAATGGCCTTCCTGGAAATCACGCGAAAAGATCTGCTGTTGCTCGCGCGCGACCGCCGCGCGGTCGTCGTCTTGATTCTGCTGCCGATGGCATTTATCTGCATTCTCGGCCTGTCGACGGGAAGGCTGCTGGGCTGGCGCAATGACAACCAGCTGATGAATCTGGGAGTCGTCGACATGAGTGGCAGTCGTCACTCGGATTTAATGATCAAACGCATGCAGGGGATCGATGGGATCAAAGCACTGCCGCTTCAATCGCTGGATGAGGCCGAACTGCGGCTCGATAATCGCGACATCACCGCCGCCGTGGTGATTGGTGGCGACTTCGAATCGAAAGTTGAAGTGCTCACGCCCCAGGACATCTTCGACGTCAGCGCAGCCCGCATGAAACTTTCGCTGGCCGACGTCGACGTCAGGATTCTCAGTAGACCTGCCGGCGCGATGGTGCGGTCCGTCGTTGATCAGCTCGTTCTGTTCTGCACTTTGCAGGCCATCCTGCCCGATTCTGCCAGGCGATCAGATGTGCGGTCTCGCGTGCAGAATCTGCTGTTGGGAGATCCTGAGACACTGCCTGCAGCGACTTCGATGTCAGAGAGCGATACCAGCTCAACCAGCGAATCCGGCGGCAATGCTGCCAGCGGAGATGCAACGCCTGACCAGGCAGAGTCAGCCGGCACGTCGGACACGCGCAGCTCGGACGCCGAGTCCGGCAATCCGGTTTATCAGACGCTGGTCCCCGCTTACACGGTGATGTTCGCATTTTTTCTTGTCACGATTATGGCTCGATCCTTCATCGCCGAGCGGGAACTCGGGACGCTCAAGCGACTAAGAATGGCGCCGATCAGTGCGGTCGATCTGGTTCTGGGCAAGACGCTGCCATTCCTGATGATCTCTCTCGTTCAGAGTGTTGTCCTGTTCGCTTTTGGAAGACTGTTATTTGAGATGTCGTGGGGATCATTTCCCTGGCTGTTAATTCCGATTGTCGTTTCGACATCTCTGGCGGCAACAGGAATGGGGCTGCTGGTCGCGACGCTGGTCCGTACGGACTCGCAGGTCTCGGCGTACGCCAACTTTCTGGTGATCACGCTGGCGGGCATCAGCGGCTGCTTCATGCCACGCGACTGGCTGCCGGAACTGATGCAGAATGTCAGTCTGGCAACGCCGCATGCCTGGTCGCTGATCGCCTACCACGAAGCGCTGACCAATCCGAATCCAGGAATTGCCGAGGTCGCCAAAGCCTGCGGCGTGCTGCTGCTGTTTGCTGTCGTCTTTGCATCGCTCGGCTGCTGGAAAATGCAGACCAGCCGCGACTGACCTCGCAGATTTCATCCCTCGTGGGCCTCATCGGTTACGTCGTCAGCAAAGTGCTTGACTGGTGCCGCTCAGGCCTGACCGGTGGCGTAGTACGGATTCTGCCCGGCGGAGTGATCCGTCGTGTCGATGATGTCACCGATCTCCGGCACGGCTCGGCGGATCGACGCTTCGACTCCAAACTTCAGTGTTGCCGTGGCGGACGAGCAGCCCTGGCATCCGCCGCCCATTTTCAGCAGCACGACGTTGTCTTTCACTCCGACAATATCAACGCTGCCACCGTGCGAGGCGACGGACGGAGCGACTTCGGAAGCGATGATCGACTCGACACGACTGCGAAGATCTTCGGCTGAGGGCAGGTTCGCTTCGAGTTCGGGAGAGACCGCGACATCTCCCGAGGCAATGTGAGCACGAATCGCGGCTCCGATATGCGGCCCGAGCTGTGGCCATCCAGCGGGGCTCGATTTGCCGACGGTGATCGACTGGTGTGAGATCAACACGTTGGAAATTCCAGGAATATTGAACAGGCGAGTGGCCAGAGGTGACAGTTCCGCAGCTTCCTTCGACGCGAAGTAGAAGGAGCGATTCTCGTAGACCGGTCGGTCGACGGTGAATTTGCACATGGCGGGAACGGCCAGCGGCTCGCCCTTGATTTGAATTTCCTGATCCATCGGTCGGCTCGTTATGTGTCTGAGTAAAGTGAGAAGGAATTGGTTTCGACCTGGATCAACCAATGAATACTTGCAAAAGACACGGGAAGAAGTGGAGTTGTTTTCCGTGCCATTCCGTGAATGTGCATTCGTTTTCTATTCAGAAGAAACAGGTCTCAAGTCGTGTTTGCTTTTTCGCAGCTTGCGTTGCGAAAATTCTTGCAGCCGACTTCGAAAAGGGCAACCCACTGCCGAGGACTTCTCAAAACAGGGAAGTCGAGCTTGCTGTATCGCCGATGAGCATCTGGCTGAGCCGGTTGGAATCTCTGATCCTGGCGAGCAGTTTCGCGACTCGGAATTCCAGCTGAAGTCGTTCTTGAGACTCAACCTGGATCGTCTCGTTGGGCCAGGACGTGATTATTGTTCTCAGCCGCTGGTAGGGATCAAGTGATTCCACGACGACGGCAACGTCGTAGATTTCTCCGTCTTCTACGGTGATGTACTGTCTATCAGAGCGGTAGCCTCCACGAGTTCCCTGCACGATCCACCCGGTGCTGATGGGAACTACGGCCGCTATGGAAATATCAAGTAACACGGATGCGCCGCCGACGAACTCGATCACGGCGTGAAGGCTGTTTTCTCCTGCGGGAGTGACCTCTCGGGCAGATTCTCCGATGCCGAAGCCAACGGACTCGCGGCGGAATCCTGCGGTGACTGACTTTACGGGCTCGTCAAGCAATGTGAGTGCCTGGGCCAGGCGGTGTCCGGCCAGGTCCTGGAGTGTTGCGTTGCTGATCTGTTCGCGGGAATTCTTTGAGGTTGCGTGTGGCAGCATGGCGGCCACCAGCTGATGTTGCAGGAATCTCACGGCTCGAATGGGGCCGGCTTCGCCCGACGCGGCGACGTGTGCTGCACGTCGGAAATCCAGTTCAGAATCCCAAGGCCGCCACACCGAGCAATAGCGCGTTATGGTCGAAGCTTCGAAGCTCAGCCGTTGAACCTGGTCGGGCGGAATGGCGGCGGATGATTCAACGACGACGTGCAGTCCGCGTTGCAGCAGCCGGACTGCCGTATCGACTCGGCTTTCCACCGGCCCGCACACAAAAACGACGTCGATGTCGGACCGCTCGACCAGCTCGTCGAGGCTGCAGACCACGCAGCCTGGAACCGGTTCGTCCGTCCTGTTTGTTTCCCCGGCGCGGGCGGCGGCGACTGGTTCCAGACCATCCCGAATGGCGGCAGCTTCGAGGTGGAAGACAGCGTCTCTGGCAATGCCCACGGTGGCGATGCGCAACGGCGGCGCGTCGCGTCGCGAGTTACCGGTTTGAATATCAGCTGCCATCTGCTGCCATTTCCGCGTCGATCGACTGCGTCAGAAAATCCACAATTCGCTTCCATCTTTCGTCCGAGTCGGCTGTGGGGTGCTCAGCAGTCGCGACCTCTTCCAGCGTCGCTCGGCGGGCCTCGCCCAGACTGACCAGTCGGGCATCCCCCCGCAGCGGCTGATCTCGATTTCCGGAAGGCACAGCGAAAGATACCGACTCCAGGCTTCTCGACGACAGCGTCTGCGGATGTGGATCGGGTCGAATCCGTACCAGCGTCCTTCAGGAACCGTACTGGTGAGCGCCCGGTTCTCGCTTGAGTCCAGCAGCAGACGATGAACCGCCGCGCTCTCGTTCAAGGCCGTGTCGAACGTCAGCTGCGATTGTGGAAACATCAGCCGTCGAAAGAACTCGAAGCGACGAGCGGAGAGTCTCTGCAGAGCATCCATTGGCAGGCCGGTTACGACTATATTCGTCACCCGGGTTCCGAGTCGTTCGATCGTCTCCGTCACCCAGGTCATGGTTTGATTCGCGTCAGCTCCGTAAAGAAGATCGTTGCCGACGTCAGTCACCAGGGCATGTGTTGCCGAGGAAGCGTCAAGACGGTCGAGTGTTTCCCAGAGCCCGCAGTCCAGAATGCTCGGCAGAGTACGACCGAGAACGCTGCTCGGTATACCGAACGACCGTCCGTGGCCAGCGGCAGTCAACAGTCGAAACGGTTCATTCAATGATCGCCGAAGGGTGGACCAGATCACCGGCAACGAGAACGTCACATTGCTGGCACCGATGATGACAATTGTCCGCACGTGGAATCCTCACGGGGGCGGTCGCGATTCACTGACTTCCGGTTCAGCAGTCGTCTGCGCCGGGATCGTTATTCTCGGGACGGCCTTCGATGTAGAACCAGTTGTGGATCGGCTTGAGGATCTCCAGCACTTCGGCGAGCAGCGATTCGTCGAGTGGCTGTTCGGCCCAGTCGACCCATTGACTGACTCGATCAGGATTTGCCGAACCGGTGACGCATGTTGTCATGTCCGGGTTGGCGATCGAGTATTGCAGCGCCAGCTGAGCGAGGTCGATTCCGTTGGCGACGCAATGATCCGAAGCAGCCTTCGCGACGGCGCGAACGTTTTCCGGCGCTCGATGCCACACCGGCAGCGGCGCGTTCGTCAGTAGTCGAGCAGAAAACGGCGCCGCGTTCATGATGCCGACGCCGTGTTCCTTCAGAAACGGAACCAGGTCGCCGAACATCGTGTTCTGAAGCGTGTAATGGTTGTAGGACAGGACGACGTCCAGTGGTTCCTGAGTCAGGATCTCGCGAAAGATCTTCATTGGGTAACCGCTCATCCCGATAAATCGGACTTTGCCCTGCTCCTTGATTCGTCGCAGCGCGGGAATCGTCTCCTCAACGATCTGTCGCAGGTCGACGAACTCGACATCGTGCATCAGGCAGATGTCGAGATATTCAACACCCAGACGATGCAGGCTGACGTCGACGCTTTCGACAACTCGCCTGGCCGAGAAATCAAAGTGAGCCCCGTCGTAACGACCGAGCTTCGTGCCCAGATAATAGCTGTCGCGAGGAATTCCTTTCAGCGCTGGGCCCAGCAGAACCTCGGACATACCGCGTCCGTAAAATGGCGACGTATCAACAAAATTCATGCCTCGATCCAGTGCAACGTGTACGGACCGCATCGCTTCGTTGATATCGATCTGTCGAAACTCGGCTCCCAGAGACGACGCTCCGAAACTCAGCGAAGACAGCTCCAGGCCAGTGTTTCCCAGCGGACGCAGTTCCATCCCGCAATCTCCAAGTTGAATCAGTTGCTTGTTCGTGATCTTCGTACAGGCCGGGCATTACAGAGCAGCCGGGACGAATCCGCAAGCGGGCTACAGAACGTCTCCGCCTGTTCCCGTCGCGGTTGTCTCGCCACGAGGCAGAACATAACGTTTAGAAAGTTCACAGTTCACACCGAACATCCCAGCTCAGTTTTGCGGATGACCGCCGAACCGATTCACATGCCTGAGAAACATCGTTCCATTCTGATCAACGTCTTTCTGTGCCTGCTGGCGTTGCTGGTCGGCGGAGGCGGTTTTGCCGGGCTGGCCTCGCTGCGTGAAGAACCGCCCCGACGCGAAATCGAAGAGAAACTTTTCAACGTCGAGGTATTTGACGTTCAGCGAGCCAACCTGCAGGAAATCATTGCGGGATTCGGCTCGGTCACGGCCGAGCGTGAAGTGGTTTACTCCGCGCAGGTGGCTGGCGAGATCGTTTCGGTCAGTCGTCGTCTGAAGGTTGGTGAGAGAGTTTCCGGCCCGGAGTTTTTTCCGAACGATCCTGTGCTTGAATCCGGATCGCAGCAGATGGAGGGCGAAGTGCTGCTCGCGATTGACCCCGAGGTTTATCACGAGCGACTGACGCAGGCTGATGACGCTGTCGCCGAAGCTCAGGCGGAACTGCACACGCTGACTCAACAGGAGAAGAACAATAACCGACTGCTCGACACGTCTCGCCGCAACTTTGCGACAGCCAAAGATGATCACGACCGCATGGAACGACTCGCGAAGGATGGCACGGTCAGCGAGAACCAGCTCAGTCTTTCTCAACTGGAAATGCGTCGCTACGAACGCACGGTGATCGAGGCTGAAAATCTGCTCGCTCTGATCCCGGTTCAGCGGCAGCAGGTGCAGAAACGATTTGATCGGCTGCTGACGGAGAAGAAGCTGGCATCGATCGACGTTCGCCGAACGGAAGTCCGTGCGCCGTTCTCGGGAGTCCTGACCGAAGTCCACGTGGAGAAGGGCCAGTTCGTGCAGCCGGGGACGCCGCTGTATCGAGTGACGCAGATTGATTCGGTCGAGATCGCCATTCCACTGCACCCGCTCGAGTTTGCGAAGATCGCGGAACTGGTGCTCGCTGGTCAGCTACCTCTGGTGCAGCTTGCGGAGAACGAAGTCGCCGGGGCACGCTGGACCGGACGAGTCGTGCGGATTTCTCCCGAAGCCGATGCGGCGACTCGAACCATCGATGTGTTTGTCGAAGTGAATAACGCAGGCCTCGCCGTGCCGTTGCTGCCAGGCAGCTTCGTCCAGGCGAGGATCGATGGCCCGATCCTGCGCGATGAGATCGTCATTCCTCGCAGCGCCGTTGTGGGCAGCGAACCAGGTTCAACGCGAGTCTTTGTCGAACGCAATGGCCTGGTCGTCGAAACTCCGATCACCGTTTCGCGACGACTGGAAGGCCAGGCATTTATCAGTGCCGGTCTGGAACCGGGTGATCGAGTCGTGCTGACCAACCTCGACGCTCTGAGTGACAAGGCGCGAGTCGAAGTTCAGGCGACGGTTACCATCGCTGACACACAGACCAACGGACAGACGTTGATCGTGCTCGAATAAGTGACTGCGGCGCGTTCTCCGTTTCACATTCCTCAAAGCCTCACTCGCATTTTCGAACACCTGCGCCTTAGCCTTCTGCAACCCGCATCAGACGAATTCACGAAAAGCGAAGTTCCCGGCAATCAAGTAAAAACTACGCCGGCAGACTAATTCGAACGAGATGGCGCTTGAACAAGTCGTCGCAGTCTGCTTTACTTATCTTGTCTAGCTTTTCAGGAGAATTGGATTCTTCTGACTGACGGTCAGATTGAGTGACTCATTGAACGTGCGAAATGGACATCAATGGTCACCAACTCAAGGAGGCTCTGCGTCGTGAACAACGCAGACTGACAGGACAGAAGTGATTGAATACGCCGGTCCTGGCAGAGTAGCCGTCAAGTGTTTTTGAAATGCGGTGTGCATCCTTGACTCTCTGAATTGGAAGGCTGAAGCAATGTTAAAGAAGAAACCTGTCGACTGGTTATT
>JAQBWV010000218.1 GCA_027624335.1 Planctomycetota bacterium | reverse complement strand
TAACCGTCAGAGCAGTCAAATTTCGCAGTGGCTGCGGACCATCGTGGACGACATTCAACCGGCAGCGCGGGTCGGGGATTCTGTAGTTTAAGGTTGCCGGCAACAATTCCTTCTGCAGTGCCAGCAGGCTGCCCGCGAGTTCCACGGCACCCGAACCGTCGTCGAAGTGACCGAAATAACTCTTCAATGCCGTGACCGGAATTCGTCTCGCAACGTCGCCGAGTCCCCAGTAATACCCTCGCGCCTCAACTAGATCATCGCGTTGAGTGCTCTTGCCATGGGCGTTGATATGGCCAAGTTGCACTGGTTCGATGTTGGATCGCCGCAGTGCCGCCTGAATAGCACGAGCAATTCCTCGACCGTTGGATTCATTGCTGGTCCCGCTTCCGTCAGCTCCTGCTCCTACCCCGAGTACTTCTGCGTAGATTCGTGCTCCACGAGAAACGGCGTGCTCGTAACGCTCGACAATGAATGCCGCGGCACCTTCTCCAACGATTGCGCCATCGCGAGTGACGTCAAACGGTCGGCAGGCGTGTTCGGGATCGTCGTCACGGTGTGACAGGTTTTCGAACAGGTTGAACTTTGTCAGGTCGACCGGATGAATGTTTGAGCTGCAGGCTCCAACGACCATTACGTCGGCCGCGCCGCGCTCCAGAACCCTCACTGCTTCCCCGAGAGCCAGCAGGGCCGATGCGTCTCGACAGGTAATCGTGTTGTTCGGTCCCTGAGCGTCATGCTCGATAGCGATGTGGCAGGCTGGCATGTTTGGCAGTCGTTGAAGCAGCCACAGAGGAGCGATCTTCCCGAGTCGATCCTCGCCCCACCGAGTGAATTCGTCAGCGGTCGGCGTTGTGTTTCTCGAAGCGGCGTCGATCAGTTCCTCCGGTCGAGAGGAGATGCGACCACTGCCAAAGACGACTCCCAGTCGCGTCGGGTCGAGGCCACCCTTCTTCAACGAGGCGTCTCGCATGGCGAGCGAGGCGGCAGCGACTCCCAATTGGGCGTCTCGCGACATCACCTTCAGATACTTGCGACAGTAGACGTGTTCTTCCGGGTCGAAGTCGTGAATTTCGGCGGCCAGCTTCGATGGATACCCCGCACTCGGCATCGATTCCAGCAGGCCGATACCCGACCGTCCGTTCTGCAGGCTATCCCAGAACGCGACGTTGCCGATCCCGTTCGGCGCGACGGTACCGACTCCGGAGATGACGACTCGAGTTGGTTCGTGCGCCCAGACCATTACGTCATTCTGTCCGGCAATCCCTGACACCGAGGACCGACGGACTCTCACGCATTACAGAACATCCGCGGTGTCTCGACGAAATGCAGCACGTATCATGTCATCTGACGGCGCGATCTGAATGAATCACGCATCAAACAACCCTTCAGTGACGATTACATCACGCAGCAGACGACTACGGAACCCAGCTAGACTCAGCGAGACAAAACTAAGGACGGACACTGCGACCAGTCAGACGCCACCGGACCCATCAACAGTGGTATTTTCAGGCCACACCGACAGAAGTGGCTGGGATTACACCCCTGGCGTCTGGCAGTGTCAAGTCGCCTGCCAATTAAGCGTGATGGGAAATCGTGATGCCGACCGGCGGCAGATTGAGTCAACTGTCAAATGAACTCCCGCTGGTGAAGATCGATCTGAGTCAACTTTGTCCTCTGTGTGCAGCGGGCAAGACTGTCAAGTGAATGATTTGCGAATTCTGTTTTTCTTCGGTCAACCGCTGCGTATGCTGAGACGTTCATTACTCTTCAGTAGTTGTCGCGCGGTTGTGTGGGTCGACAGTGTTTTTTCCTTCGGACCCCTGACGTGGCAGATATCTGCGTCAGTCGCGAGGGCTGATTGCCTGCCAGAAGCCTTTTATTGCGTGGCTGTCAGTTTAGACACGTCTGTTCTCTCTCTTAAGTCGGGCCCGCTTGATGGTTTTTAATCTTGAAAATACTGACCCGACGAAAGTGCTCCTCAATCGGATCATGTTGATCGAAGAGGACCCTGCAGCGGTCGAAGAGCTAAAGAAGCTTCTGTCCGACAATGGTTTTCAGGTGTCGGTGGCGCGAGACGGTGGACAGGCACAGGGCACGATCCGGATGCATCCACCAGACCTGATTCTGATGCAGGTCATCCTGCCTGGTGAAAGCGGCTTCGAGATCTGTGAAAAAGTCAAAGAGAACTATCCTCGCATTCCTATTCTGATTTACACGGGAGTGTCTCTCGAGTCGGCTGTCAATCTCGGTGAGAGAGTCGGTGCAGACGGTTACCTCATCAAGCCAGCGACTCCAGAAAAACTCTTTGAAGTGATGCAGAACGTCGCCGAAGCTGTCTGGGCGCAGGCTCAGGAAGAGGACGCAGGCGACGCACCGGAAGACGGATACATCAAGTTCCGATGTCGTTGCGGTCAGCGGTTCAAAGAGAAGTACGAGAATCGCGGCAGGTACACAACGTGTTCGAATTGTCAGTCCCGAACGCGGATTCCCAACAAGAGTTTTCACCAGTTCTACAGAGATGAAACCTTTGTCGGCGACGACTCATCGTCAGGTGGCCTGCAGCCGTTGAAGTTTGTGACGGTCAAGTGCCCAGGTTGTCAGACGTTTTACAAGCTGGCGAACGTTCAGGGCGACTGGCGGAAATGTCCTCGTTGCTCTCACGTGCATACGGGCTCACTTTCAATTGTCGGGGCACCGATGTCGCGAGCGGCTCTGGAAAGTTCGCTGCGTGTGCTGAGAATTCTGAACGGCAAGAGCAAAGGCAAGAAGCTCATGCTTCCCGAACGGGAAATCGTGTTCGGAAAAGACGAAGGTTGCGACATTCGACACAAATCCAAGTCAGTCAGTGGTCGACACTGCTCCCTGAAGCCCACCGAAGAAGGGATTCACGTTCGAGATCTTGGCAGCGAACGTGGCACCTTCATTGACAACCAACGAGTGTCGGGGCAAGGACTCGTTAAGGCCGGATCTGTGCTTCAAATTGGCGACCTTAAGTTTCGCCTGGTTGGCGAAGACCTGTCAGTCGAAGAGGAACTGCAGCGAGTCCAGAAGTGGTCGGAGAAAGAACAGATGGCCCGTCAGCGAGGCATCCGAATGATCGAGGCCGGAAAAGAAACTGCCGCCGAAGCGGCTCAGGTGATTCAGCAATACTGGAACATCATGCGGAAGCGAGCGATCGGCGAAGATATTCCGGAAGCAGTCACCGCCGCAGACAGTTAATTCTCGCAAGTTATCCCAACCCTTTCGAACGCGTCGTCTGCAATGTCGGACGTGCCAACCGTGGCGCCCAGATCGTTTTCCACACGGCACCTCAGGCAGGCAGGAAGGAACACACAGACTTTGAGTCAACCGGTCATTTGATTTTATGTAGCCGTTCACAGGCTGGAGGACCAGACTCCTGTGAATCGCGGAATCAGGACGTGCAGAATCATGCCGATTCGCCATCATTACACGATTCTGCGACTCATCATTCTGCAAAACTCGAACGGAGCGTTGCTACCTCGTGAACGGTTTCGATTTTATCAATCCCTGGATGCTGGCTGGTCTGGCGGGCGTCTCACTGCCGGTACTCGCACACCTGTTGAGCCGTCGCAAGTACGACACTGTGAACTGGGGAGCGATGCAGTTTCTCGAAATCGGCCGAAACGCGCGGCGCCGCATTCGACTCGAAGAACTGCTGCTGCTGCTGTTGCGAATGGCCATGATCGCGATGATCGCCATCGCTCTGTCCAGGCCGTGGATGGCTGGCGGCATCGTGAACAGCTTCGCGTCGAAACCAGCGTGTGACGTTGCGCTCGTCATTGACAGTTCGTACAGCACCGACTGGAGAGCAAAAGCGAGAACGCCACACGAAGAAGCTGTCAGCTGGGCAAAGCAACTGCTCGACAGGTTAGGGCCCGGCGAAACGGTCGGCCTGGTCGATGCTCGCGGCACGGTCGAAGCGAAAGTGCCGACCCTGACTCGTGACCGGAATCTGATCCGAGAGTTGTTGGACACCTTACCAAAGCCTTCAGGATCGTCGCGGCTGAACGACGGAATTCTGCGAGGGCTGCAGATGGTCAACGCGGGCACGAACATTTCCCGGCACGTGGTGGTTGTGACCGATGGCCAGTTTCATCCCTGGCGTGATGCAGACGAGCATCTGTGGCTGCAGCTCAAAGAGCTGCGAGAGCAGGCGACCGTTCCCGCTGACATCTGGGTCGTCAGCACGCAGAAACAGCAAACGCGACAGAGCAACGATGCCCTGGATCGTCTGCTGCTTTCCCGCGAGCTGACAGTCGTCGATTTTCCGATGCGTATTCGAACCCGACTCAAGAATTCCGGTGCGCGAGCGGCTGCGAATCGAAAAGTCTATCTGGAAGTGGACGGGCAGCGACTCGCCGATAAAACGCTTTCCGTCCGAATCGAACCCGACGGCCAGGCGACAGTTGAGTTCGAGCATCGATTCCGGACGCCCGGTTCCCACGTTGTCGCGGTATCGATCGACGAGGATAGCTTGCCCGGCGACGACCGATCGGAAGCAGCAGTCGACATTACAGCGGCTCTACCGGTTCTACTGGTCGACGGAAGCAGCAGTCCCGATCCGGCTCAGTCTGAAATGTTTTTCGCCAGGAGTGCGCTTTCCGCAGTCGCGAATCCAACACCCTGGGTGGCGGCTCGCAGCGTATCGTCGAGAAGTTTCTCAGAAACGAACATTGGTGATGCTCAAGTCATCCTGCTGGCAAACATTCCGCGACTGACTGATGAGCAACTCGACACTCTGAAAGAGTTTGTCGACGGTGGGGGCGGACTTGGTATCGCGCTCGGCGATCAGATCGAGCAGCCGTGGTACAACGACCGAATGTACGATCAGGGTGCGGGACTGCTGCCAGCGTGGCTGGAAGCGGTGCAATCTCCTCCCCCTGGAGAAGATGAGAAACCGGTCACCGTGTTGAGCGAGAGTCTGCAACTTCCGTGGATCAGCCGGTTTCAGACCGGTGGCGACGATGGGTTTCTGGATGCTCGCTTCTCCCGGTGGTATTCGATCACTCTGCAACCCGAACTTCCGGACGAACAGGACGGCGTAAAAGGCACCAACGTCGGAGCAGCGAACGCGATAACTGGCAAGCAGGCCGTTTCAGACAGGGCTCCCTCGACAATCGAGGCGAGTTATTCGAATGGTGACGCGTTTCTGATATCGCGCCAGTCTGGTCGCGGACGGGCAGCTTTAATGACGACGACTCTGGATGCCGACTGGACGACGCTGCCAGCTCGCCCCGACTACGTCGCGTTTCTGCACGAGTGGATCTTTCAACTGGCTTCGGGACGAGTGAATCGAAACGTTGATACGGGAACGCCGCTGCTGTATCCGATCGCTCAGAGCGAGAAGTCATCAGACTGGATTTTTATCAGTCCAGGTGGCAACGAACTCGAAGCGATCGCGGCAGGGGACGAACTTCGCCCCCTGGTCCGGCTGGACGACACACATCAGCCCGGTGTTTACACGCTGCGAAAGCGGCAACTGGATGGATCGTCAACCAGCTCGGCGAAGGATGAGCACTTTGTCGTGAATTTCGATCGAAGCGAGTCCGACCTGATGCCGCTTTCGACCGAAGGCTGGGCGGAACTAACCGACAGAAACCGCCTGCATCAGATCGAGACGCCTGAGGAACTGTTCGAGTCACTCAAGACAGAATCATCCCGCGTCGAACTCTGGCACCTGCTGCTGCTGGCGTTTCTCGCAATCCTCGTGGGCGAAGTCATCATGACTCGACGGCTGGTTCAGGGTGGCCACGTGTTTGTCGATGAAGGCGTCTCGTCGGAATGACGACCATTGCCGAACCGCAAGCCGACTACCGAAGTACCGAGAGCAGGTTGCTCCACTCGTCGGTCCACAGCAGTTCGCTTTCGCCCAGTTCGTCGAGTTCTTCCGCGCGGGACACGATCGACTTGGGAATCGGCTGGCGAGACAACAGCATCCAGTGACACAGCGTCGTTCCCTGAGACGTGTCGGCACTCGACTGCACGCAGACGGAGTGCAAGCCGATGTCGTTGCCGAGTCCCAGCACGACGGGCCGTAGATCGAAGTGCAGATTGGAAATGTGAATGCACAGAACTCCGTCGTCGCTCAGGTGCCGCTTGTAAAGGTGCGCGGCTTCCCGCGTCAGCAGATGAGTCGGGATGGCGTCTCCGGAGAACGCGTCGAGAACCAGGATGTCGTAGTTCTGCGGCTCCTCATGTTCAAGCGACAGTCGTGCGTCTCCCAGAATCATGTCCGTTGTACTCTCCGTCGCCGACAGGAAGGTGAAATATCGTTTTGCCAGACGGATGACCTCGGGATTGATCTCGTAAAACCGAATCAGGTCATCCTTCTGCCCATAGGTCGCCAGAGTTCCGACACCCAGGCCGACGACCCCAATGCGGCGTTCCAGGCCGACTCGATGATACTGCATGACCAGGCCGACTCCGGATTTCGTTCCGTAGTAAGTCGTCGGCACCTTCCGCTTGTCTTCTGCCAGAAATTGTGTGCCGTGCAGAATGCTGCCATGGAACATTCCTCGACGATTCGTTGTCGTGTCGCCGTCGAGGTCGTCCTCGATCTGAAGAACTCCGTAGAAATTCCGCGAGACTTCGATCGCTGATTGCACTCCCTCACGAGCGTGAGACTGCAGCGACCACGCCAGAATGCTCACCCACAGAGCGATCATCATCCACGCCGGACGCGGCTGGCCCTGGTAGAAGTAGCTGGTTCTGTCGCGGAACAGGACCAGCAGAGTTACCAGCAGGCAGGCGACGATTCCGATATGCAGTTCCCAGTAAGCGGGGAACATGTTGGGCGCGAGCAGGCCGACGAACAGACCTCCGCCAGCGCCTCCAGCCGACATCAGAAGGAAGAACTGAGTCAGGTGCCGTGAGCCAGGTTTCTGTCGCGAGAGCTCTCCGTGACACACCATGCAGCAGAAGAACATCGCTGAAAGGTAAATCGAAACCTGCAGCACGATCGAAACAGTCGAGCCCGAGAGCAGCGTTTTGACGACCGCCAGCAGCGACAGAACCAGCAGGGCAACATACCAGTTCCGCGAGTACCAGCGGTCGGCGTCAAAACACAGGATGAACGACATCAGGTACAGCGTCAGCGGCAGGATCCACAGAAATGGAACCGTGGCAATGTCCAGGCACACTTGATTCGTTGTAGCCAGCAGCATCACCGAAGCCACCATCGCCAGTCCGAACCAGGTGGCTCGATCGGCCCAGGTGGGAGCGGGCGAGTCATCGAGTGCTGACACATCTTCTGTCGGCGAAGTCAGATTCTTCATTCTGAACATCCGACAGGCACATGCCGCGCAGAAGACAGCAAACGCTCGAAAGCCCCAGGACCAGATGCTGGCCTGCGTCGGCGACGCGAGAACTGGCTCAAACACAAACGGAAAGGAAATCAGCGCCAGCAGCGAGCCAACGTTCGAAAGAGCATACAGCCGGTACGGCGACACTCCTGGCGCCTGCAGACTGAACCACCGCTGCAATAGAGGACCGGTGGACGACAGAATGAAATACGGAAGCCCCACGCACATGGTGAGCAGCAGGACGATTCGCAGTCCTGGGTCGCTCGCCCCGTCCGGCTTCCAGGCATCATCCGGAGTAATCGGCAGCAGTAACGCCGCGACAAGCAGCAACACAATATGCAGACCCGCCTGCCAGCGAGGCGAAAGGTGTTGCGTCGTCAGATGCGCGTAGACATAGCCAGCGAACAGCACGACCTGGAAGAAGAGCATGCAGGTGCTCCACACGGCAGGACTACCACCGAACCAGGGCAAAATGAATTTGCTGATCAGAGGCTGAACCTGAAACAGCAGAAACGCGCTCGTAAAGATCGTTGTCGCAAAGAGCAGCAGCAACAGACGCGAGCTGCGGGGTGAGTCGGTTGTCATCAGGCAATCCTGTGCGCCAGAGAGAATGCGGCTGCAAGTACTTCTCAGAACCTGGCATTCATTCACTGCCGACTCGGTAGACAATCCTGCAAAGTCCGGATTTCTGAACAGGAACACCTCCGGACACTGACGCTTCTGACGACTGTGTCGAGAAAGCCGATGATCAGCAGACGGCTTGCGGCGATCTCAAGTACCTGAAACTTCGTTCCTACGCTCCGCGTCCCGCCAACGACTCACGATCGGCTACTCGCTACCAGCCCGTTACTTCTTCAGGATCTCGGCACACACTTTGTGAGGAGCCATCGGCAGGTCCCGCATTCGGACTCCGATCGCGTCGTAGATCGCGTTGGCGATGGCGGCTGGCGGGGGGCAGATTGGAACTTCGCCGACGCCGCGGACTCCGTACGGATGTCCTGGATCGGGGACTTCGACGAGGATCGTTTCGATCATCGGGACGTCGTAGATCGTCGGGATACGGTAGTCGAGGAACGACGCGTTGCGCATCGAGCCGGCTTCGTCGTACCAGTATTCCTCGTTGAGTGCCCAGCCGATTCCCTGGACAGCTCCGCCTTGAAGCTGGCCTTCGACATAGCTGGGATGAATCGCTGTCCCGACATCCTGCGCGACGGTGTAACGCAGGATCTGGACCTTGCCAGTGTCCGGGTCGACTTCCACGTCGGCGCAGTGAGTGCCGAACGCTCCAGCTTGAGTTTCTTCGCTGGCGGTGCCCCGACCAGCAATCGGTCCACCGGTCGCGTTGATCTTCGCTGCCAGTTCTTTGAATGTGAACCGGTTGTCGCCTTTGCCAAAGATGCAACCGTCTTCGTAACGAACGTCGCTTTCTTCGCAGTCCCAGATCATGGCCGCGCGAGCACACAACTGCTGCTGGATATCTTTTCCGGCATTGATCGCGGCGATACCCGTCGCAAAGGTGACTCGACTTCCGCCCGTGACGTCGGTGTAGCCGACGCTGTCTGTATCGACGACGGCTGGCTTCACCTCTTCAGCGGTGATACCCAGCGTTTCTGCCAGTTGCATGGCAATACCCGCTCGCGAGCCACCGATGTCCGTCGAACCTTCGACCAGTGAAACCGTTCCGTCCGGATTGACAGTCGCCGTGGCGGCCGACTTCAGGCCACAGTTGAACCAGAAACCGGTGGCGATGCCTCGCCCCTGATATTTGCCGGTGAGCGGCGTGCGGTAGTGATCGCTGTCCATGATGGCCTGAACGGTCTCTTCCATTCCGACGCGACCGTAGACCGGACCGTCGACGCGACGCACGCCTTCTTTTGCGGCGTTCTTCAGGCGGAACTCGGCGGGTTCCATACCAATCTCGCGGCAGATTTCGTCGACGATCGTTTCTGTTGCGAAGCAGACCTGCGTAGAACCTGGAGCCCGGTAAGCGTTCGTGCGAGGCTTGTTTACGCAGACGTCAAAGCCGTCGACTCGGGCGTTGGGAACGTCGTAGCACGAAAAGACGCACATGCAGCCAGGGGCGATCGGCGAGCCGGTGTACGCTCCCGCTTCAAATGCGATCCACGCTTCACCAGCGACGATTTTGCCGTCTTTGGTTGCTCCAATCTTCACCTTCATGTGCGAGCCCGGAGTTGGACCGGTTGCTTCGAACACAGCGGCGCGGTCCATGACCAGCTTGACCGGTCGGCCTGTTTTCTTAGAGAGTCCTGCCGCGACTGGTGGCAGGTAAACGGAGATCTTTCCGCCGAAGCCGCCGCCGATTTCTGTCGGGATGACCTTCACATCAGAGATTGGAATCTGGAGCAGTTCAGCGGTCTGATGTCGGACGCTGAAAGTGCCCTGTGTGCAGGTCCAGACGGTAACCTTGCCATCAGCGTTCCAGAGAGCTGTCGAGGCGTGAGGTTCGATATAGCCCTGGTGAACGGTCGCCGTGCCGAACTCGCGTTCGATCACGACGTCGGCTTCCGCGAAACCTTTGGCGATGTCACCCTTTGCGAACACAAAGTGTTTCGCAACGTTGGTGTTTTTCGAAGCGTCGTCTGATGCCGGATGAGAACCCAGCGACTCGGTGCGAATGTCGTCGTTCAGAATCGGAGCGTCGTCGGCCATGGCTTTGACGACATCGAGCACGGGCGGCAGAACTTCGTAGGCGACTTCGATCAGCTTGACCGCCTCCTGAGCAATGTGAATCGTGTCAGCAGCGACGGCGGCGATGGCGTGCCCTTTGTAGAGCACTTTCTCCACAGCCAGAACATTCGCTCTGAGATGCCGCATGTTGACCGCGCCTTCGCCCAGTTCGACGATCCGGTCGCCCTGCTCGGGCAGATCGGCACTGGTCATGACCGCTCGCACGCCGGGCAGGGCTTCGGCTTTGGACGTGTCGATCGACCTGATGTTCGCGTGGGCGTGCGGACTGCGGAGCGTGGCTCCGTAGAGCATGCCGGTCAGTTCCGTGTCCGCTCCGTAGCGGGCTCGACCAGTGACCTTGTCGACACCATCGTGACGGACTGGTCGAGTTCCAATGACTTTGTATTTTGGCTTTTCAGCAGTCGCCATGATATCTCTCACAGATTACTAAGAGTCTGATTTTGTCCGAGCAGCGGAGGTGATCTCTTCAGGATTCTTCAACCACGAAAAACACTAAACACACGAAAAAGGATTCAGTTGACGATTCTTTCCCATTCAACTTTTGGGTAGTGACCGAAGTTGACGAGAAGTCCGAGTTTGAATCCTGTTGCTTTGAGATAGTTCTGTACCTGGGCTCGATGTTTGTCATTGAGGGCAGAGACTGCCTTGATTTCGAGAATGATCTTTCCGAAACAAACGAAGTCGGGCTTGTATGTTTGAGTAAGCGGCTCGCCTTTGTACTTCAGATTTAGCTCGACCTGTTCCTCAAACGGTATCTGTTGAGATGCAAGCTCCAGAGACAGGCATTCCTGATAGACAGGTTCAACAAAGCCGCAACCGTTTTCTTTGTATACCTCGAAGCAGGCGCCCATCACTTTGTAGCACTCATCCTTGTAAATGAGTTCTGCCATTGGTCCCGTCTGGTT
>JAQBWV010000217.1 GCA_027624335.1 Planctomycetota bacterium | reverse complement strand
CAGCCTGATCGAGGACTACCTCCATACCGAACTGCGCATCGACCAGGCGAAGGCGATTTCCCGGACGTTGGTTAAGCAGCGACGCGAACGCAACTTCATCCTCTGCTACCTCGGTGCCGACAGTTACGCCTTCGTCCACCGCACGTTCCTGGAGTATTTCTGCGCGGCCGAGATCGTCCACCAGTTCAATGTCGCCAAGACGCTCAGCGAGCAGGAGCTGATCGCCCTGTTCGACACCCACTGCCGCGACGACGACTGGCGCGAGGTGCTGCGGCTGATCTGCGGCCAGATCGACGAACAGTTCGTCGGCCGCATCGTCGAGCATCTAGCCACGCGGACGGATTTGGAGAATTGGGACGGCCAAACGCCGCTGCCGGAATTGCCGTTGGCCATTTGGTGTTTGAGCGAGGTAAGAACACTAAGCAGGTTGGGGGAAGTTGGGTCTCAACTATTGGAATGCGTCATTCGATTCGTCACCAATGCCAATGCCAATGCCACCGATCGAACGTTGATTCAGTTCATGCTTAGTGAATTGGTGCATGCAACGAGTGACCTCGGAACATTCTGGCCAAACAGGGCCGCGATGGAGACTTGTGCAATTTCCCAAATCGACAAGCTCAACGAAGACGGTCGATTTGTGTGGCCACTACTTGTTGCCAACGTCCTTGGTGACGCAGAGCCAATTCGCAGGATGGCGACTTGGAGGTCTGAAGAAATCTATATCTCTAGCTTTCGCCTCGCCGCGCTTCAGGCGTTGGCCGAGAAGTGGCCAGACGAGACCACGCGCGAACTGCTCGCCCAGCGGGCCGCTGATCCGAATTTGAACGAGGACGAACGTGGCGACATCCGCGAAATCCTCGGCGGGATGCACTCCGAATTCGGCCGCATCGTCCTGACGAGAGACCTCGACGGCGTTGGTCCCTACCTGGACCCGCAGCAGCCGGTTGCGCGTGAGCACATCGAAAGAGCAGCAAAGCAGGTCGGCATCCGGCCCGAGGAGGTCGACGCGACGGCCGCCTCGTTGTCGGAACATCTAGGCTGGGATATCACCCGCGGCGCAAAGCCAGACGAAAAGAAAACTGCAAGCAAAAAGGCTACCAACAAGAAAACCGCAAGCAAAAAGAAAACCAGTAAGAAGACGAAGGCAAAACGTCGTCGTCGCTGATATCCATTCACAGTACGAACTCCCGCCGTGGTTCATAGGAAACTCGACACATCCGTCTTCGCTGCCTACTGCCGGGATCTTGAAATCACCGACGATGACCTGCTGGCCAACCTGCTGGAACTGAATCTCGCCCGCTCCGCCGAACAGCAGTCCGAATAGCACGCTGCCAGGTGACGGCGTCCGACCTCCGATGCCTCGTGAACTGAGAACAGACCACCGCATTTCACATCAGCGCAAAAAAAACGGCCACACGCGGAAACGTGCGACCGTTAAAGATGGTGGGGGGGGGATTTGAACCCCCGACCTGCGGGTTATGAATCCGCCGCTCTCACCAACTGAGCTACCCCACCGGTATTCGTTCGGATTTTCTGAATGTGTGCTCTCGAAATCTGCTGGTCGAATGCTCTCGCATGAGTTGCTGTCCGATAAGACGCTGACTGAACAATCCGGGTTCAAGCGAATTTCGTCTTCATCGGACGAGCGCCGA
Organism: Planctomycetota bacterium; assembly: GCA_027624335.1. Taxonomy (GTDB): domain Bacteria; phylum Planctomycetota; class Planctomycetia; order Planctomycetales; family Planctomycetaceae; genus JABMPE01. The sequence goes on along the minus strand of JAQBWV010000217.1, from coordinate 9,348 downwards.
ATCTGGCTGTTGCTGTTTTCAGGATCGAATCGAAATCGCGTGCCGAATGAAGTGCTCGGCACGCGACGGCGGCATAATAGATAGCATCCTTATGACAGGGAAGAGACCGCTTCCCACGGGAAGATGTCTCGACCGTAATGTCCGTAGCTGGCTGCCTTGAAATAGGACCAACCGGAAGGTTTGAGCAGGCTCAGATGGCTCGCAATGAACCCTGGAGAAAGGTCAGGGAACTGCTGCTTGACCCATTCTGAAACGTCCTCCCCAGTTTCGGTTATGGCCGTCACCATTTCCGGCTGATGCTGGCCGATACCGTACGCGATGTGAACCGTACACTCTTTGGCACCACCAACTTTGTTAGCGACGACATTCTTTGCGATGTGTCGAGCCATGTAAGCGGCGCTGCGGTCGACCTTGGATGGATCCTTGCCGGAGAACGCTCCGCCACCGACGGGAACTCGTGGACCGAACTGGTCGACGACGATCTTTCGACCGACGACGCCGGCATCGCCCGTTGGGCCACCGATCACAAACAGGCCAGTACCGTTGATCTTGCCTGGTCGGAAATCGACTCCGTCACCCAGGACCGGGTGCACGACCTGCTCGAAGATTTGCTTTCGCATATCGTCGTGTGAAACGCCGCACTTCTCGGGATCATCGTGCTGCGAGGCGACGATGTATTCGGTCGGGTTTCCGTCGGCGTCGATCGTAACCTGAGCCTTCGTATCAGCACGCAGCCACGGAATCGTTTTGCTGTTCCGCAGCTCGCCGAGTTTGACACAAAGGTCTCTTGCCAGGACGTACTCTTTCGGCATCATTTCCGAAGTTTCGTCAGTCGCGTATCCGACCATGACTCCCTGATCGCCCGCTCCGCCTGTGTCCGTTCCCAGAGCGATGTGAGCGGACTGCGTCTGAATATGGTCAACGACGGTCAGCTCTTCGCCGCAGTCGCTGTAGCCAATCTTCCGCCAGACGTCACGAGCGATATCCTGAACGTTGACTCCCAGCTTGATCGCATCGGTCCACTTTACTTCGCCGGTGACGATCAGCAGGTTGTCTTTGGCGAGACATTCGATGGCCAGTCGAACGTTCGGCAGGAATTCTTCCGTGCAGAGTTCCAGCGTGCGGTCGAGCAGGGCGTCGGCGACCTGATCACAGAATTTATCCGGGTGTCCATCGCCAACATGTTCGGCGGTCCGCGGGATTCGAATTCCCATGTCTGAGTTCTCCTGCGAAATCGATCTGGAACGTCCGCTCAATCGAACGATCCATAGGTATTGGGAAGTGGCGATGACCGAGAGAATTCGGCCACGATCCAGCGACGATCACGTAAGAGCGAATCAGGATTGAACCTGAAATGGAGCCGCGACTCCTTCTTCGAGTGAACCTCGAAACGCCGCCACCATGCTCATCGCGAGTGCGTAATGTAGGGAGTTTCACCAGAAAGTCACCGCGCTGCAGGGCAGAATTTCGATCAGGAATTCGAGGAAAACAACGACAAAAGGCACCGCTCATCACAGTAGGTTTTGTGAAATTAGCCGCAGATTGGCGCAGATTCACACAGATGACTTGTCTGATCTGCGTGTATCTGCGCCAATCTGCGGCCCAATTCCAGGATTTAACCGAGCCGCCGTTCTGTCGACTTGATTCCGATCGGCATTCGCCTGGCCAATCGGTATCGTCCGGCAGTTCAACGCGGGCGGCGAGGTCGATACCACTTGGGAATTTCAAATATCGGCTCGGTAACAGCACCAGTTCGCAGCAACAGCACGAGACCACACCATGGCTTCAACCACTCTCGACATTCCTCGCGATCCCGGCCAGGAAATCTCTGTCCCGGTTGACCTGCTCAAGAAGCTGATCGTCGCGGTTCTGGTGCGGAAGGGGATGTTCGAGGTCGAAGCGGACATCGTCGCCGCTCGCTTGACCGAAGCCGATCTAAGAGGCATCCATTCTCACGGTAGTCGCACGCTCGGTAAATACGTTGCCGCCATCGATGCTGGAGACATTGATCCTCGAGCTATTTCGATCACCGCGTGCGAGACACCGGCCATCGCAGTCGTCGAAGCCAGCGGAGGCATGGGACATGTCGCTGCCACGCGAGGCATGGAGCTGGCGATTGCGAAAGCTCGCGAAGTTGGCACCGGCACGGTCGTCATCAGGAAAGGTCAGCACTACGGAGCCGCGGGCGTTTACACGATGCTCGCGGCGAGGGAAGGGATGATCGGGTTTTCGACGACCAGTACAGGTACGGCGACCGTCGCAGCTTACGGCAGCACTCAACCGGGGACAGCCAACAACGCACTGTCCTGGGCGATTCCGACCAGCAGCGGCGACTCGTTTGTTCTGGATACAGCCATCGCCGAATCGTCCTGGGGGAAGATTGAGACGCTGGGGATGTTCGGTCTGCCGATTCCTCCCGGCTGGGCGCTCGACGGGGCCGGCGCTGAAACCACCGACTCCAGTGCCGCGAAGACGTTGCTGCCGATGTCTGGTGCGCGAGGTTCCGCGCTCGGTTTTGTCGCTTCAGCATTGACGTCGGCCCTGATCGGCCGTCGCAACCCGATCCACAAAACACCAGGCCCTTTCGGGCCGGGGTCTGATCACTTCTTCCAGGCAATCGATCCGAGCCACTTCGGAGCCCCGGACCGCTTCCTTAAGGAAATCGACGCCACCATCGCATCGATCCGGGCACTCGCTCCTGCCGACGGTTTCGACAAAGTCCGCATCGCCGGAGAACTGGAGTGGGAACGCGCCGAACAGTGGAGCACCACAGGCATTCCCTTCCACCGAGACCAGATCAGCGCTCTCACCGAAGTCTGTAAGTCGAGCCGCTGCGACCTGCCTGAAGGCTGGCCGTTGGTTTAGTCCTTACAACGCAGCGCGGGGCTTCTAAGCCAGCTTCGCGCTGTGTCGGCGTTCGCAAAGCGTTTCCGAACGATGCTCAGAAGTCGCCGGGAAGTGCCTCTCCTGCCTGCGTGGAGAGGGATTCGAGGATCGATTGCGGGGTGCTGAGCGACAGGAAGTGGACGGAGCCATCGGCCATCAGGAAATGGGCTAATCTTCCAGTGGTCGCTGCGAAGCTCCGGAGCAGGACGTGCAACTCCTTCGTGAACCAGACAGACCTTATTGCTGCTCTTCTGTGGTGGACGAGGTATCAAGGGAGAGCTCAAAGTCCACATTACGGTTGTTGCCACTCTGAAGTTCGACGGTCAGCTCCGATTCCGAATTGAAACGAGCCGGAAGGATTGGCTCTGTCTCTTCAATCTTAAGTCCACCGGGCGGAATTGCTGGTTCTTCTCCAGGCGGTCCAGGAAGTGACTTCGTGACGGTTAACACTTTTCCCGTTTTTCGATGTGCCTGAATGACGACCTTCTGGGGCCCAGGTGTGGGACCGTCATTCTGAGAAATACTGTATTCCCCGTCGTTGATCATCGTCGCCGCTGTCCGTCCACCGCTTCTGGAGACGAACGCAATCGTTCCCAGCGCCACGTCAGTACCATCGATCGTCACTCGACCGCTGACTTTGACTCGTTCGGGACCTGAATCGCCCGAGCAACCGGCACTCAGCGTCAGCACGACACAAAGCACGAAATAGTCTGCTGGTCCTGAGCGTCTGACGAGACTGTCCCGCAACATCCTGTTCTCCCTGCCTCAATAATCGGCGGGCGTTTCGTTCCCGCTCTTGCTGCCAAGTGCGCCCCATACACCGTAAGGGCTTTCACCGGAAGTGACGGGGGCCTGAGTAAGGTCTCCACTGTCAATGTATTGACTGACAAACCTGACGGCTCCGTCAGCAAGCAGGGCATGAGCACCACCTTCGTGAAGACTGCTGGCGGACATGAGGCCGAACCACTCGGGAGTCAGCTGTCCACAGGATGGACTGTTCGGAGGCAGGATCGTTGTCACCCAATTGAGGTTGCTCCACCCCCCGGCCCAGGAAAATCCCATGCGGCGGATCGGGACTCCCGAAATCGTGTAGACGCCGTTGGATGCCGTCCCCAGGCAGATACTCGGGTTGGTGTCGATGCCCGTCACCGGCCACACCATATTCCCACGCACGGAATTCGTTGAAACACCGAGTTCCCTTTCGGCCATTGCGATCGTGTTGCTTGTTCCGTCAGTAAAATCCCGGGTTCTATATGTATGCCAGTAGGTGAAAGCGCCTCTCAGACGGCGTGGACCCGGTGGGGATGCGGAGGCGTCAAAATAATCTCTGGTTTCATCTCCGAGCGAAAACAGGTAGCTCTTTTGAGGCCCCCAGTCGTCAGTACTCGATGTGGAACGAGATGCCACGGGTGAACTGGGACACAACATGACCGACAGTTCGCCACTCGGATGTGGGAACGCCAGTTTACCGGGATGCCCACCTTGTTGAGGAGCCGAGGCAATCGATTCCCAGAGGGCCACCTGATCAAGATATGGCAGCAGCATCACTGCGCCACTTAAGTGACCCTGATTGGTAACATTGGTCGCACAGCATGTTCCTCCAGTACCCGGTGGCAGGCTGTTGTGCACATCATGGTAGTTGTGGAGTGCCAGTCCGAACTGCTTGAGATTGTTTCGACACTGACTCCGCCGTGCGGCTTCGCGAGCCTGCTGAACTGCGGGCAGCAGCAGGGCGACAAGAATGGCGATAATCGCGATGACGACAAGAAGTTCGATCAAGGTAAAGCCGCGTCGACGAATTCGCATTTCGGACCTGGTTATCATCGTGTGCAGCGGTTGATTCAGGAGTCCGGAATGCACTGCCACGCCGCGAGGACTGGGGGAGTTCGTGTTTCTCACGACAATACTCACGTCAATGTCATGTAGCACTGTTACTGTTGTCAAACGAATCTCTGCATGCGGGAATCGAATCCGACATCGCTTTTCGGGGCGTCGGATACAACCGATTCTAACGGTCTGACTCATTGGCACATCTTGATTCGCCGTTCAGTTGTCCAGACCGTCCTACCAGAACCAGGCAGACACGGCAGGGGCATCGCCACTTGATTCCCGCTCGTCGCACGGGCACACTTGACGAGCGACTTCAGGATGAGCTCAGCAGGCTGATTCAAACCGGGAAAGCTTCCAGCCATGGCGTTTCAGTATGTACTTCCTCTCGCGGTGACATCGCAGCTGGATTCGTTGCGGCGGCGAGTTCGTCAGGTTGCTTTCCTGCGCGGTTGTGGACTGTTCCTGACGCTTTCGTGCGGGCTGCTGGTCGCGGTGATGCTGGTTGACTTTCTTCTGGACCTGACGCCGGGACATCGCCTGATCGGCTTCGTCGGATTCTGCCTGGCCGAGGTCGCTCTGTTCGGCACGCTGCTGGTCCGACCGTCCCTGATCCGGCTCAGGGATGCCGAACTTGCATTGCTGGCTGAGGAAAACTTTCCTGAACTCGGCGAACGCGTATCGTCGCTGGTTGAGCTTTCCGATCCGACGACTCCTGAAGCGGACAAAGGCTCGCCGCTGATGCGTGAGCTGCTCGAAGAGGAAACCGTGCGAGAACTCGCCCGCTGCGATTTCAACGCGGCGGTTGCCACACGTCCGGCTTTCCGCCGACTGGGCTTTGGCCTGGGCACACTTTCGTTTCTGATGCTGTCGCTGCTGATCTTTCCGTCGGTGTCCCGTCTGCTGCTGGCGCGACTGTTCAATCCGTGGGGTAACTACGAATCCGTCAGTCAGCTGATCTTCGAAATCGACGGTGCCGATGAGTACATCGCGCGCGGTTCGGATGTTGAGATTGTCGCCCGGCTGAACTGGCGGAACGGGTCGGACGAGCCGGTTCCGGAACCCATCGAACTTGCCTGGCAGAGCGACGACGGCGACTCCGACGTGCGACGGTTGAGTTTCGATGCGGAGCTCGCCGCCTTCACGACAACTATCCCGGATCTGCAGGACTCGTTTGAGTTCCTGGTTTCGTCCGCAGGAAGTCGCTCGAAGCGTTACCGGATCAACGTGCTGAATCGGCCGGATGTGTTGCAGGCGAACCTCGAAATTGTGCCGCCCGGTTATCTCGGGCGACCGCGCGAATCCATCGACGGGGTTACCGGCGAGATCACCGTTTTCGAACACAGTCAGCTGACGTTCGGCCTGAGTTTCAGTCAGCCGGTCAGCGACGCTTCCATCGAATGGGTCGCTCCGCTGGTTCTGCCGGAGAGTGAACTGGCCGGAGTGAAGCAAATCGCCATGTCTGAAGAAGACACGGCGTCGCCGGACAATCTCGACGAAGCGGTGCGGCGCGAGGGCGCGTATGCAAACTCGCTGGTGCCGGTCGATAATCTACCGCTGACACACCTGACGATTTCCCAGGATGGCCTGTCCGCGAAATTACAGATACCGGCCACGATTCAGGGAGCGTTTGCCTTCCGTCTGAAAGAGGGGCACGGCATTGAGAACGACGACGAACCGCACCGGCAGTTCATTATCACTCGAGACCAGCCACCGATACTTGATGTGCCCGGCAGTCAGCAGGATCGTGCTCGCCCAACCGACGTTTATGGAATGCGTGTATCCGCTGTCGATGACATTGCTCTGGAAGAACTCGAACTGCACATAACGTCGCGCGAGGGGCTCAATCGGATCGAACGCGTTCCCGTCGAATTGCTCGGCAAAGAGTCGCTCGATCATGAATTCCGGATCGACCTTGCCGACATCGCCGTGCAGTCGGGCGATTTTCTGAAGCTGCAGATCAGAGCGGTTGACGGGCGACCGGTTCCGGCACCGAATGAAGTCTGGTCAGAGGCTCGTTACGTCGCGATCAGTGATGACGCTTCGCCGCAGGGCACCAGTGACGTGCTGGCTCGACAGCAGGAGATCCGGCAGGAGATTCAGGAACTCCGTGATCAGCTGCGGGAATCCGTCAAGCAGAGTGACGAACTTAAAGAAGACGCTCAAGAGTCGTTGAAAGCAGGTCGCCCGTTCGCTCAGCAGAACGCGGTGGAAACCCTGGCGAATCGAGAAGAAGAACTGGCGGCTCGGATTGCCGAACTGGCGGATAAGTTCTCTCAGCATCCGCTGTTCGGAAACCTCAGCGAAGACCTGTGGCAACTGGCGGCTGATCAGCTTGACCCGGCAGCGACGGAGCTGCGTGAGTCGCTCGCAGAAAATTCCGACAGGCAGATTGCAACGCTCGACAACAACTCGACGGTCGCCGACGCGGTTGAAGAACGGCTCGCCGAAGTGGGCAGCAGGTTTGACGATCTGGCTGACCTGGAGGAGGACCTGCTGGAACTTGGTCGAATCGCTCAGCGGGCCAGGCAGTTGGCGGACGATGCAGTGCAACTCGAAGAACGCGTCGAAGAACTGGCGAAAGCAGAACCGCTTGCAGGCGAGTCTGCAGAGGATCGGCAGGATGCTCGGGCAGAACTCGCGGAAAACGAGCAGCTACTGCTCGACGAACAGTCTGAGTTGCTGGCGACGCTGGACCACCTGTTGCAGCAGCGCCCGGAGTTGCTGCAGGCCGCGCGCGATCACCAGCTCGAACGACTGGTGGAACTTGCGGAGCGAGCCAGTCAGATTGCCGAGCCCCAGGAATTGCTCGCTGAGTCCTTCGCCGCACAGGTTCAGCAACTTGCTGAAGTGCAGCCACCACTTCCGCCAGCGACGGCTGAAAACAGTCAACCATCCGCACCTGAAGACCAACCTGCTAATGCCGCAGAAAACCCAGCCGTACAGCCAGCGCGCTCCGAGCCGGTGGGCGAGCCAACAGCTTCGCCGACGATCGATGAACTGCTCGCGCAACAGGAAGAGTTGACGGCGCTGACCGCTCAGCTCGCGCTGCAGACCGCTCAGCAGGCTGGAGCAGAATCGCCTGCGACGGAGGCCGCAACTCAGGCAGCTCAACAAAGCGCTGCTGCGGAGACGTCGGCCCAGGGCGGGCAATTCGAACAGGCTGCCGACAATGCGACCGCCTCAGAACAAGCGGCTCAAGCTGCCGCCGACGCTCTTCTGGAAGCTGCACCAGCGCTCGCCGAGCAGGCACAACAACTCGCCGAACGACAGCGACAAATGGCGGCAGCTTTCGAGCAACTTGAGAATTCGCGGACGGCCCGCGCCGCCGCTCAACAGACTCGGCAGGAACAACTGGCTGCGCAGTCCAGCGAGATTGCTCAGGCTCTGGAAGAACTGGCCGGGCAGCTGGCTTCCGAACCACTCGACCTTCAGGAACAGGGGCAACAGGCCGCGTCCGCTCAACAGTCCGCTCGACAAGGTCAGCAGGCCGCAGGCCAGGCCGCTGAAGATCTGCGATCTGGAAACCAGACGGAGGCCGCTCAGTCGGCTCAGCAGGCAGCGGAAGCGTTGCGAGCAGCTGCGCAGCAGGCGGGTGCGAATGCGACACCCTCGAACAACCCATCGCCCGTGCCTGGCGAATTCGCCACTCAAATCACCGATGCGATGCGGCAGCTGCGGGAAGCGCAGCGGCAGTTGGCTCAATCCGCCGCCGAGACCGCAAACGGTGGTTCGCCAGCGGACGAACCTGCCGGACAACCAGACCGTGAATCGGGACAACCGACGTCCGAACCTGGACAGCCAGGAGCTTCCACCCTGGATGCCGCAACCGGTGAACCTGCCGCGAGTGAAGCTGCTACGGGCGAACCGGCATCAGGCAAACCTGCAACGGGCGAGGCTGCGAATGGTGAATCACCTTCAGGGCAACCATCGCAAGGCGGTTCGGAAGGGCAACCCGGTGAGCCAGGATCCTCACCCAGCGGGCAACCCGGTTCCTCCGGTCCGCCCGGCCCGCCACGTCAGAAAAGCTCATTGGCTGACGCGGCTGAGGCACTTCAACAGGCCGCCGAAATGCTGAGCAGCGCGGCGCAGCAACTGGCCGCTGACGGTCAACCGTCCGGAGACAGCCAGGGACAGAGCAATCAGGAACCGTCCGATGCTCCCGGCGCCCGGGGCAATAGTGGCACCGGAGCATTCGCGATCGGCGAGAGTCAGGGCGCCGCCAATACCGAATTGAAACGCCGAGCGATGCGAAACTGGGGCAAACTGCCCCGTAACCTGAAAACCGAAATCCTGCAGTCCTCGCAGCGAAAAGCGAACGGCGATTACGCAAAGCTGATCAAGCTCTACTTCGAAGAGCTCGGAAAAGCGGGGCAGTCCAATGACCTGGACCGCTGACGGTAGTTACGAATCCAGCAACGGCACCTTCAAAACCTGTTTCGAGCTCGAAGCGCCTGCGGAGTAATAGCCAACCGAATTTGCGCCCTGGACCTGCTCACTCCATGGAATTGTTGCGGGACAGGCACCTAACTGGACAGCGCCACATTGGGCGATAAAAACACTGTTAAGTCATTTCCTGCCAATGAGATGTGGCCCATAACATGGTAACCCGACGCGTCAGCGAGGGATTTCTCA
>JAQBWV010000216.1 GCA_027624335.1 Planctomycetota bacterium | reverse complement strand
ACCACAACTGGAAACATGAATTGCGGAATGACATGGCAGAAGTGTTTTCGTTTCCATGTCCTTCCTTGTGTTCCGAGGTCATCTCTCCGGCATCAACCCAGTCGTCCGAACTGTTTATCGAGTTGCGTCTGGCTGAGTACTAATGCTGTGGGGCGACCGTGCGGGCAATGGTGAGCGTCGTCACACAGGTGACGCTGAGTGAGCAGGCTGTCGATTTCTTCGACGGACAGTCGCTGCCCGGATTTGATCGCCGCTTTGCACGACATCATGTGCAGCAGTTCGTCCAGCACGTCGCGGCGAGTCGGCTTGTTTTCGTTCATCTCGAACTGCTCGGCGATGTCGCGGATAAGTTCTGCAGGTCGCGCCTTCTTCATCATCACCGGCCATTTGTTGATCAGAACAGTGTTCGTGCCGAACTCTTCGACACCGATGCCGATCTGCCCGAGGATTTCTGCATACTCAACCACCAGTGCGGCTTCTCGCGCGGTCAGGTCCACGGTCTCAGGGATGAGCATTCGCTGAGACTCGACCGAGCCATTCAGAACTCTCGGTCGCAGATACTCGTACATGATCCGTTCGTGCAGGGCGTGCTGATCGATGATCATCATGCCTTGCTCCGTTTCGACGACCAGGTAGCAGTCCATGATCTGCATGGCTCGTTCGCCGGACTGACAGCCAACAGAGGGAGCAGGCTTCCTGAACTGTTCGGCACTTCTCAGCTCCACTCCGTAGCTGGCCTGTTCGGCTTCAACATCTGCCACACCGGGTTCGTCGTCGAGGACCCGCTGGCCGCCTTCACGAGTCACGAACAGCGTTTCGGCAGCCTCGGCCGTTTCGGGTAAAGCTTCCGCCGGCTCGTCGTTGGAGCCAGGGTCGGTAGTGCGATGATCGACCTCGCCAGCTCCCCGTCCGCGACCCTGTGAGTCGGTATCGCCACGAGGATTGCCGCGTTCGGCGTGGGGTGTCGGACTGTCTGGATCGAACCCCTGCGAAGTCGCCAGCAGGCGAGCAAGATCCGCCTGGGACTGTCGCACTGACCACGTCGTGATCGGTGGCCTGTCGCCGCTGTAACCGGATCGAGTTCTTGACGTGTCGCTGGAGCTGCCGGCCCAGTCTTCAAGTTCCGCCTGAAGCTCCTGCCCAGGTGCGACTGCTGCGCCGACTGGTTCGCGTAGATCGGACTCCTGCTGTGGTGACGTCTTGCCCCGACCGAGTTTCATTTCCGAGTCGAGGTCCATCGTCAGGAATTTCGTCCGAATCGTCGACAGCATCTGTCTGTAAAGATGCTGGCCATCGACAAACCGCACTTCGACTTTTGTGGGGTGAACATTAACGTCAAACGCGCTCGGCGGCATGTCGATAAACATGAAGGAAATCGGTTGCCGCCCGACCATCAACAGACCTCGATAAGCCTCGGTCAGTGCGTGTTGAATGGAGCGATCCTGGAACCATCGCCCGTTCAGAAACAGATGCTGCCACTTGCGACTCGATTTGCTCTGGCTGGGATGAGCGACGTAACCCGACATGCGAACTTCACCGACTTCGCTCTCCACCCAGACAAGATGATCGGTGAGACTCTTTCCGTAAAACATCTGCAGTCGATCAATGAGCCCATCTGATGCCGGCAGATCAAAGACCATCTTGTCGTTATGCCGAAGTGTCATCCGCAGGCGTGGATTCGCCAGCGCAACTCGCGTGAACTGATCGCTGATGTGACCAAACTCGGTCGACTTTGTACGCAGAAATTTTCTTCGCACGGGCGTACTTGCGAAGAGGTTACGAATCTCGATTCGAGTCCCCGTCGGGCATCCGCAGGGGATGACTTCTGATCGCTGTCCACAATTCACGTCGAGTTCGACACCCGCCATCGCCTCTTTCTGTCGCGTGCGAATGTTGATCAGCGACACTTCTGCGATCGACGCCAGTGCCTCGCCGCGAAAACCCATTGTCTGGATGAAGAACAGATCTTCAGCCGTCACAATCTTGCTCGTCGCATGGCTGCTGACTGCAAGCAGGATGTCGTCCGGATGAATCCCTTCGCCATCGTCTGTAATACGAATGAGTTCTGCTCCGCCGTCAACAATGTCGACTTCGATCCGAGTCGCCAGCGCGTCGACACTGTTTTCGATCAACTCTTTGACAACGTTGGCCGGTCTTTCGATGACCTCGCCCGCTGCGATCTTGTTAATGACGCTGCTGTCAAGCTGCTGGATTCGTGACATGTCCGTTCGTCGCTTTCTGCATCCTGCTTTGAATCGTCCTACTACCAGAACATCCCCGCTGGCCCGACCGGCGTCTCACAGTCCGACAGCAATCAGGCCGTCTCTGGTTCGGAAATAGATGGATCCATCGGCCACTGCGGGAGTTCCAAGAACCGGAGAACCCAGATCATTGACGCTGAGAATCTCGAGCTCTGCAGCGTTTCTCAGCACGACCACATTGCCGTTCTCGCTGGCGACATAGATCTTGCCATCAGCGAGAACTGGCGACGCGAAGTAGTCACCCGCGTTCTGAATTCGCACCGGCCCGTAGAGGCTTTCGCCACCTTTCGTCTCAAAGCATGTGGCAATTCCTCCGCCTTTGATCAACAGCATCCGCCCGTCCGCGACCAGTGGCGAGACGATATGATCCGTGTGCTTAGTCCTGTGTTTCCAGAGAAGATGAGTTGCTGTAACGTCGCCTCGACCGCCACCTCGCACCGCCAGAATGTACTCGTCAGCCGCCTCTGTTGAGTCGAAGGCGGCTCCGGCGAAGTTTTCCTTGTGCAGGAACGCGGCATCGAGTTCCGCTCCCTCAAGAACTCCGTCGCCGTTGGCATCGCCCTTGTCGAACGTCTTACGAAAAAATGCCTCAGGAACGAGACGTTCGCCAACAAAAGCCTGTACTTCGTCCTTCGACAGCTTGCCGTCGCTGTTGCCCGTGTCTGCCCGGTCGACAGACGCCAGCCACTGATTAGCGATGCCGCCACTCTGCAGCGAAATGTAGATCACTCCGTCATGCACAACCGGAGTCGTCTTAATGTTTCGCAGCAACGTCTGAGCCCGCCACAATCGCTTTCCGGTCTTCGGGTCATAGCCGATCAGCAGGCCAGTACCGGCGACGACGATTTCGTCGCCGTGATCTGTCTCGCAGATCACCGGGTGCGAATAGTTGACCGCCATGTCGCTGCGGTCATCTTTCCAGCGAAGCTGACCGGTGCGTTTGTCGAACGCGTAAAATGCCGGGGCCAGATCGTCGTCCTGCACGAACAGCAGTAAATCCTTGTAGAGAACCGGTGACATCCCGGCTCCCCATTTGAAGACGAAGTACGGAACCGGCAATTCCTTGTGCCAGAGATCAGCCCCGGTCTCTGCATCGAGAGCGACCATGCCCAGCGTGGCAAAGTAGAAATAGACTCGCTCGCCGTCAGTTGCCGGAGTCGTCGATGCATGACTGTTCGTTTTGTGAACCGGCGCGATGTCACCGATTGGCCACTTGCGAACCCAGAGCTGTTTTCCCGTTGCCGCGTCGAACCCGTATAGACCCATCGTCCTGTCGTCGATCATTGCCGACGTGAAGACGCGACCGGCAGCCACCACAGGACAGCCGATCCCCTCTCCAAGTTTCTCCGACCAGCGAACGTTCTTCTCCGTCGAGAACTCCACTGGCAACGGCTTTGACGACTCCGCGATGCCCCCACTGTTAGGGCCTCGAAACTGCGGCCAGTCTTCGGCAACAGACAGCGAGACCGGAAGGATAACTAACGTGGCAGCAACGATGAGTCGAAACATGACGATCTCCGTAAATCGAACTCAGAGTACAAACATTCGGCGACAGACATCTCGAGATGCTACTCGCCCGTTCCGCCCTGCCAGTCGTTCGTCTGGAATGGCGACGCCGGCAGACCTTCGCTGTTGATTAGATTGGGATTGGCCACCTTATGCCAACCGAAGCGGACATGCTTTGGCTCAGCGACGTTCGGCGATGAAATCACGACTGTCTTTCCATCGATTTTCGCTACTGCCTCCACAAACTTCCCATCCGCCCCCGCGATCTGAAACTCGGTCAGCGCTTTGTCGTCACGAGACTTCAGCCCGCCGCCCGCGTGAGCGAATTCGACTCGGATCGAGCTGCCATCGACTTTCATCGATCGGTACAACGGACCTGAATAGACGATGTCGCTTTTGCCGTATGTCTTCGCGAGAGCCCACAGTGCCAGTCGGTTGCCGACATCGAGTTTGTTGCGCGGGTGGATGTCAGCAATGTTGTCGACGAGGTCCGTTGTGACAGCCATTCCCGTTCGAGGAATCTTCAGGCTCGCGACCTGCGCTTCCCACAGTGCCGGCAGTTGGCCTTCTTCGTAACGTCCTGACCAGGGAGCAATCTGCACGAAGTAAAACGGCAGTTCCGGATTCCATGTCTTCCGCCACCCTTCGATCAGCGCCCTGGTCTTGTCGAAATAGCCGAGACCGTTTTTCTGCATGACGTTGGTCTCGCCCTGATACCAGATGGCTCCTCGCATAGCGAACGGTTGCAGCGGCGCGATCATGCCGTTGTACATGCCGCCGGAACCCTCGTCGGTCACTGTCCACGGCTCGATCGGCGAACCGCCCCACGAGCTGTTGATCAACCCGACAGGCACATCGAGATCTGCCTGCAGTCGGCGACCGAAGTAGTACAACGCCGCCGAGAATGCTGGAACTGAATCCGGAGTACAGGCCCCCCAATGAGCTGTCACTTCGACGTCGTCAGCCGGTGCCGGCTTCTGGACTTTTTTCACATGAAACAGTCGGACGTTCGGATGATTCGCGGCAGAGATCGCCTCCGGCGCTCCAATTGTGTTTTTCAGTTGCCATTCCATGTTGGACTGCCCCGAGCCGACCCACACTTCACCAATGAGGACATCTTCCAGCGTAATGGTGTTGTTCCCGGCCACCTTGACGGAGTGAGCTTTTCCATCAGCCTTCATCGGTGGCAGAGTGACGCTCCACTTCCCCTTGTCATCAGCTGTCGCAGTTGCCGAGTGATCATCAATTGACACCGTGACCTTCTCGCCGGCATCCGCCCAGCCCCAGACCGGCAGCGGCTGATCTCGCTGCAGGACCATGTGGCTGTTCAGCACCGCAGGCAGACGGACATCCGCATGCACCGCCGAAGCCAGACTCAGCGCCAAACTAAACACAGCCAGACGAGCTGCACAAACGAGTCCTCGACGGAAGATTCTTCCGTCGCCAGCTTGATCGACATGAATCATTGAGTCACCTTTTCTGTACCAGGTTGTGTTTTCTGAGAAGTACTGTGATTGCGCCCGAAATAAAGTCTCTGCAATCGAGATCCGCACAGAGTCGTCATTTCTGCGATGTTGGGAATCCGGTTGTGATGTTGGATTCTGCCGTCGTGAGAATTACAGGTAGAATCGGGAAGCTGTTTCCAACGCATTCCTGTTTAGACCTGGCGAAGATGCCTTCGCCCAACCTGATTGCAGGACCGTTCACATTCTGGTGTGTTGAAGCGACGCTGTGAACTGAGTCCGTCAGCAATGTTCCCTACAATCAAAAGTGCGGTTGAAAAGTCGGCCCCGTCGGCGACCGCCACAACTCTCCAGTAAGTGAGGATTCGTCATGCGCCAACTCCCGAGCCCGTTGAACACAGTCGTCGTCAGTTCGCTGTTCCTGTCCATTGCTCTGCTGTCCGCAGGTCTGCTGGACCGACCGGCCGCGTCCTTTGATGAGACCCGCCCCGCGATCGTTCAATGGGAATTTCACACGACGACGGTCAATCTCCACGATTATCCCGACACACTCAGCAAACTGGGCGGCGAAGGCTGGGAAGTGTTCTCCGTCGATCGTTACGAGTCTCAGGTTGTGCAGGAATCCGAATCGACTTACCTGCGAGCAACTCAGCTGATGCTCACAGCCCGGCGTCCGAAGCGATAACGTCTCCATCCCAATGACAACACGCCGCGCGATCATCCGAAACAGATCGAGTCCACAGAAACACTCTGGGGCCGCTTGGGAATCAGTGTTGCGGACCACGTTTGTAACATCCCTCAGCAGGATGTAATCGTGGTCCGCAACTTGACCGTTAGTTCCAGGACGCCCTCAGCAGACCAGGGAACATTGATGCCAGTCAACATTGAATGCCCGTGTGGACACAGTGTCCGCATCCCCGATGCTATGGCGAACGCCCGTGTCAAATGCCCGGTCTGCGGCGAACTTCTGACACCGCCAAGAGAGCAGGCTGCCGCAGCTTCATTCGATTCCCCGGGCAGGAGTGTCGTCGAATCGTCCAGACCGGTGTCGACGTCACAAGCTTCCGAAAGCGATTCAATCGATCAGCCACTTCCAGTGTCGCCACCGGCAGTTCAGATTCGGAAAGTCACACATCTCGAAGGCTCCGGCGCGTTCCTGCTGGCCGGGCTTCCGATTCCGTCGTTCTACTCAAGTTCTGCACTGAATCTGTTGCCTGAACGCGTCCGGCTGAAGTCGTCGGGAATCTTCACGACGAGACGAGTCGACATTCGCCTGTCCGCAATCACTTCCGGTGAGAGTCGGCGCTGCCCAGGCTGGTACCTGCTCGTTCCGGGGATTCTGCTCCTGCCAGCAAACGGCATCGGCCTGGTCTTTCTGATCGCACTCGTGTTCTTGCGACATTCGTTCGTGATTCTGCGCAGCGATACAGCGAGCGTCGTTGTGCGCATCAAAGGAGACGATTCCGACGCCTGCGCAGTTCTCGATGCTGTTCTGCAGGCAGCCAATCGCGCCTCGCAGCAGATTGACGGTAACCGCAGGACGCTTGAAGTCACTGACTGAAAACGCCCGCAACGGATGTATTAGAAACACCTCGCCGCGGGCATCATCAATGCAGCATTTCGACCTCGACGTAATACATCCGTCAGTAAGGCAGTTCCCGGATGTAGAGGTTTTTGAAGAACAATTCGCTGCCGTGGTGTTGCAGCTCGATCTGGTCAGCTCGAACCAGCGGTACCAGGCCCGTCCTGTCCCAGTAGTTCTCCAGTGCAACCCGGTCGACGATCAACTTTCCATTCAGCCAGATCGTGACTTTGTCACCGACCATGCGAATCAGAAACGTGTTCCACTCGCCCGGCTTCTTGTCAGCCAGAGTCGTCGGAGCGTTTCTCCAGCGCCGATTGTTCCACAAGCCCCCGGAGCCAAGATTGCGACCGTTGGCGTACTGCCTGACCCATTCGTCGGCAGTCGATGGAGGATCTGCGCCGACCTTCACGCGAGGATCCCATGGGTCCCAAATCTGGACCTGCGGTGTCCCACGCAGATAGATACCCGAGTCCGCTCCCGGTGGAATCTTCCAGTCGATGTAGAACTCGAAATCGCCATAATCTTTTGCCGTGCAGAGACTCTGCCCCTTGCCATCGTACGTCAGGATCCCTTCGATGACGCTCCAGTGGTCCGTCATAACCTGATCGGCAGTCGCCTGAGCTTCTTTCAAAGCATTGCCTTTGAGGGCTCGACGATCATTGGCGTTCTTGTGAGCAAGCCCTTTCCAGCCGGTCAGATCCTTGCCGTTGAACATGCTGGCAAAACCTGCGGGCGGTGTGTTGTCGGCAGTTGACTCAGGCGACGTCGGAGACGCCGAGTAATCCACGACGGCCAGTTCACGAAACTCAACGTGATCACTGTGTCCAGCCAGTGTGAGATGTCCCGTGCGATTCTTCATTCCGGGATGCTCGTGACCATCAACCGGTGTGATGTCTTCGAGGTACGCGTCGACGATCACTGCACCGTTCAGGATGACAATAATGTGATCCTCGATGGCGATGATCGTTTCCGAATTCCATTCACCAACCGGCTTCAGGTATCCCGTCTTTGCCGGATAGATACCGTAGATCGACCCGTGATACTGCCACGGTTTCAGCCAGCTGAGTTTTTGCGTTTTCCCACCACCCATGTCAGCGACACCTGAGTACTTCGACCCGTTGTGGTCAAGGACCTGTATCTCCATCCCGTCACGCGAGGCATGTCCGCCAGCGGGAACTCGAACGCCGATTCCGTTGTTGCCACTTTCTTCCAGCTTGAACTCGAAGCGGAATGCGAAGTCGCTGTACTCCTTTTCGGTCTCCAGAGTCGTGCCGCCCTTCTCGCAAACCAGGACTCCATCTTTGGCGAAGTAGCCTTTGGTGTCCCCGGTCCAACCGCTGAGGTCTTTGCCGTTGAACAGGTCCGTCCATTGACCTGACTGTTCCAGAACGGCCAGAACTGACTTTGCGGCTTCGACATTCGGATCCGGCTTTGCATCCTGAGCAGACAGCGACGACAGCGTCAGCATTGTTGTGCCTGCTATCAGTGCGAGAACTTTCTTCATCGTTGCATGTTTCATGGTGAACCAACCTGTGCTTGTAACGGAGGCGGGACTCTAGGCTGCGAGGCATCGTCAAACGCCACGCTCTGTGTGAGGCACAACGGTAAGAGATCACCGACCGAATTCGAAGTCACTCGACGAGAGGTGTGGCACACTCGCCCACAACTCAGTCAGCCCGTTGCCGGGTCCAGGAGTGCAAATTGCACCTCCGGTCGCCCGGCTGGACAGCTTTCGCCACACCACATTCGCAACAACTGTCGAACGGGTCGAAACCCAAGACGAGCTGCGATTTCTTCTGCGGCACCATTGCTTTGCGGAATATCCCACAACATACGCCCGTCGACTGTCTCCAGCATCTCGACAATCAGTGACTCCACTTCGTTTCGCTGGTAACTCACCACGGGGCCTAAATAGGTCGCGAAATGACCGGGTCGAAGCATTCCGAATGTTGAACCGGCCGTGAACACACGACAGGCCGATGCGACTCGCGCCAGCCAGTCCGCTCGATCTGCGCCAAAGGCTGACCGGTCCATCTGGATCAAGTCCGGCGATAGTTGGCCAGCTGGTTCAAAACTCGCGACACGTTCGCCGGATCGTTCCCACCGTTGAAAGGTCCATTCCGGTTGAAACCCCAGTTGTTCATACAGCGGCTGTCCCAGCGGAGTGGCGTCGAGCTTGATGCACGACACGCCGCGATCGCGCAGGTAATCCAGACTTCTCAACATGAGAGAATTGGCGATGCCGCGACGCCGATAATCCGGATGAACCAGCATCATCCCGATCCAGGCGAGAGCTGTCCCGTACGAGGTCGTCGACACAGTTCCAACGGGCACACCGTCGAGTTCCGCGATAAAGCAACCGTCCGGTTCGTACTCGATGAGCCGTCTGAGATCGTCGGGCGTCTGGTTCCACCCAACCAGATCCTTCAGCATCATTGCGGAATCAAGATCCGCCATCGTCAAACATCTGACACGAAGCTGCTGCTGTGACATTGACCTGATGCGATACCTGATCGCCGTATGACCGGTATCGGATTCCCTTTGACGTGGAACACGCGAGTCCGTATTGCTGTGTCAGAGACGAATCAGGCGATTCGTGTGACACTGGCTCTGCGAGTGTATACCGCCTCAGACACAACGTACGAAAGCGATAGCAGAGCCCTCGCCTCGTCACGCTGCGCATCTATCCTTGCTTCCTTGAGTAACGCGTGCAGGCGTTGTGCGGCGATGACTCGTGGCGGGCGGGCTGACGACGGGAGCATGACTGGACGAGTCAACGGACAGCAGCGGCCAGGCACGTCCGATCAGCAGTCGTTCGATTCAGTTGCCTCGGCACATCATGTCGTAGCCCGAATCGGAATAATCGCTCCCATAAGAACCGTCGTCGTCGTCAAACATTCCGGCGTAGCGGTAACTCTGATTGACGCTGCCGAAAGCTGACGCCAGGTCATTCAATTCCTGATTCACAGCCCGCGAGACTTCTGACAATCCAACAACCATGCCGAGTACCAGCACCGTTGAGATCAGGATCAACTCAGCCGAAATCAGAAAACCGGCTTCATCATTAAGAAGTTTCAGTGCGAGAGTCTGCATGGCTTCCCCTTCGGCGAATTGCTGAGTCTAAAACTCAGGCCCCAGAATGTGGGACGTCAGACCGTAAAGCAGTCTTAATGCCAATCGCGTGGAGTCTGATGGAAAAGTCCTGCCAGGCCGCTCCTAAACTGCTTCTCATCCGTCAGTTACCGTCGCCGAACATAATTTGAACAGGCCAGCGACATCAAAGGAGAACTCGCGCAGCGTGATGCCGAGAGGCAACATGGCAATGGGGTTGTTGCATCACTGCCACATGAAAGAGCGACATCAGAAGTAGACGTTTCTCGCTGCAAGCCACTGCGACGATCAGACCTGAAGTCGCCTCTGCTCGGGTTTTCACCGACGTGCGGTTCGAGTTTCACGTTCGGGAGGTACGCGCAGATACATCAGCGAGCGACTCAGGATTTCTGCTGCCGCAGGAGCCGCTATTCGGCCTCCGAAATGAGTCGAACCGGACTCTGGCTCATCAACGACGACGAGCACGATCACTCGCGGATTGCGGGCGGGAGCTCCGCAGATGAACGAACTGCAATGCAGCGTCTCG
Organism: Planctomycetota bacterium; assembly: GCA_027624335.1. Classification (GTDB taxonomy): domain Bacteria; phylum Planctomycetota; class Planctomycetia; order Planctomycetales; family Planctomycetaceae; genus JABMPE01. The sequence continues at coordinate 613 of JAQBWV010000216.1, read as the reverse complement.
GAATAACCGCCGGTTTTCGGATCGATCTTCTGCGCTGTTCCGGTCTTCCCGAAAACCGTGTAACCGGGAATATGTGCTCGACGGCCCGTTCCTTCCGAAACAACTCGGACCATCGGCTCCTCGATAACCCACCGAGCGACTTCCGATGCGACCGTCGCACGAACAATCGTCGCGGGTTCGTACAGTGACGGATCTTCAAGTGATGCCTGAAACGAATGCGCCGTAACGGTGCCCAGTCCCTGCACACCTTTCAGGATTCGAGGAGTGATCAATTGCCCGCCGTTTGCCAGAGCGGCTTGCGCCGTTATCAGTTGCAGCGGCGTAACGGCCAGTTCGTGTCCCATCGGTATCGAACCCGTCGAGTAGCCGTTCCATTCTTTCAAGGGTCGCAGAATTCCCGACAATTCGCCCGGCAGGTTAATCCCCGTCGGTCGGCCAAATCCAAACTTCAGTGTCGCCTCGTAAAGTCCTCGATTCTTCAGTCGCTCACCAATCTTTGCCATGCCGATATTGCTGGACTTAACGAGAATGTCCGTCACAGAAAGCTCAGAATACGGATGATGGTCGTGCAGCAGGCGCGGCCCCATTTGATACTCGCCGTTTTCGCAATCGA
>JAQBWV010000215.1 GCA_027624335.1 Planctomycetota bacterium | reverse complement strand
CTCGACTCCTGTTGGTTCGGAATGAACTCAGAGCGCGAGGTCGCCGAGCTTCGGCCAATTGATTACCAGGAAGTCCACGCGACGCTGTATCACAACATGGGCATTGACCTGCACACGACGCAGTTCATCGACCCGGCAGGTCGACCGCAGTACATTCTCGACCACTTAGACCCGATCAAAGAACTTGTCTGATCAATCCAGACTTCCGACGTTATTCGAGTCGGAAAACATCTCCTTAACTGCGTCGGCGTTCAGAATCTGTACTCGACTGGAATGACATGACATGAGACGACACCACAGAAGATTACCACTCTCCATTCTGGTTATGGCTTGTGCGGCGTTGCTGCTACCGCACTGCGAAACCCGCTCGGATGAACTGCCAGTGTCGATTCTCGCGGCACGGATTGGAGGGCATATTCATCCGTCAATTTGTCGCACCAGCCGAGGCACACTGGTCGTCGTCTACAAAGGCGCAAATGTCCTGATGTGTGCTCGCTCCGTGGACGCTGGAGCAACGTGGTCAACTCCGGAACCGATCGCGACGTCCGCCATTCGACCGGATGTCATTCGTGAAGTGAAGACATTCGAGGTTTACCCCGGCACCGCTGATGTTCTGCCTGATGGCCGGATTGTGGTGACGTGGAATTACATCGCCGACGACAAGGCCAACGACGGCTACTACGAGCGAGCGTTGCTTTACACGACCAGTAAGGATCAGGGCCGAGCGTGGAGCAGTCAGCAATTGATCGGGCCGGTCGATGGCCGACACCTCGGGGCAGTCCGTCACAACGTGCTGCCGTGGAGCAACGGGAAATGGTTGCTACCTCTGCGCGTGGGGCCGCCGCGATTATTTGATCCACAGACGAATGAACTGGTCGTCTACCCACTGGTTGGCCCAGACGAGATGCAGCACGAGTTTCAACAGATCGTGAGGACCACGACGGGCTCATTGCTGGCAATGGGTCCGGTACTTCTCCACTCAGCCGATAACGGACACCATTGGAAACTCGTCGACGGATTTCCGGCAATTCCAGACAAACGCGACAACGCGGAAGGCAGGTTTCTGACATCACTGCCTGATGGACGTGTACTCGTAACGTGGGGGATTGGTAACAACAACAAAGGGATCCGCTACAACCTCTCGACAGACGACGGACAAACGTGGGACGCCGAGCGGACCGTAACTCTGTTGCCCGAAACGCCAGTCACTGCTCGATACTATTCGGCACGGACGATTTCGCTCGATGATCAACACGTCGGAACTGTCTTCATGAATCGCGACGGAGTGCATTTCCTCAACGTGCCCCTGGAGCACTTCAGTCAATAAGTTGAGACGTCGTTTACCTGGCGGAAAACGCAGGTGACACGTTTGCGACGTGAGGTATGCAATTCAGACCCGCCGCGGATGGTGCCCTGAGTTAACGACCGACAGAAGCAGCCGCACGGCAGGTCGACTGACGATTCGAGTGCATGGCAGTCGACTACTCAACCAGTTGAACTTTCACAGGGCCGACCTTATCGGAATACCTGTTCGTCGAAAATTCTCGAACGAGTGAACCTGAGTCCTCGCCGACGCTTAAGCCATCGAATGGCTGGGCGAGAAACGAGCCGTTAACAGATCCCTTCGCGACCTGCTGATCGTCGAGTGCAATGGTTGCCTCGCCAGACTTGTCCTGACGAACGGTGGCTGTGATTCTTCCGAGCGGGAGTTTGCCTTCACTGGAGATGGTTGCGGCGACGTCGTTTCGAGTCACGGTCCAGTGGAGAAGTCCGCCTTTGATCCAGAGCACATAACCGTTCGAAGCGCCACCCTGCGCTATCAGCACACCGTCGTTTCCGCTGTAGCTCAGCGGCACGGTCAGTCGGATGCCTCGGCCAGGAAGGAAGGGCGCCATACCGGTCGTTACGTTGGCTCCTTGCTGGAATTCGAACTTCAACGTCTTCGCGTTGGCGTTCGGTTTCTTCTCGTCAGAGGAAGTCCCACGGAGCGGGAGACCGCCGTCTTCCGGAACCTGGTAGTACTCTTTCAGACGATCGAGTTCCGCTTCGAGTTCTTTAATCCGGGCCGACTGTTGTGAATCGTTATAGATACTGTTCATCTCATTGGGATCGTTCTTGAGATCAAACAATTCCCACTCTTCGCCATCCGGGACGTCCACTCCATAGAATCGAATCAGCTTGTAGCGTCCGTCGCTGACGCCCTCATGACGGCGAACGGAGTGCACCGCCGGGTACTCGTAGTAGTGGTAATACAACGATCTACGCCAGTCATCCGGAGTCTCGCCTTTGAGCAGCGGGACCAGGCTTTCGCCCTGCATGTCTTCCGGAATCGGGGCACCGGCGATGTCCAGGAACGTCTCGGCAAAGTCGATGTTCTGGACGAGATCGTGGTTCCGCTGGCCCGGTTTGATAACACCCGGCCACCTGGCAACCAACGGTGTGCGGAACGATTCCTCATACATGAACCGCTTGTCGAACCAGCCGTGTTCGCCGAGATAAAAGCCCTGGTCCGAGGAATACATCACCACGGTATTCCGATCGAGATTGTGCTCTTTCAGGTAAGCGAGAATTCGTCCGATGTTCTCGTCGACGCCAGCGACACAACCCAGATAGTCCTGCATATAGGCCTGGTACTTCCAGCGGATCAGGCCGTCGCCTTCCAGCTTGTGTTCCGCCAGATACGCGGCTCGATCTGATCCGGGAGTGACCTTCAGGTCGCTGGCCATCGTCATCGTGCGTGAAATCGACATGTCCTGCTTGTGAGCGGCGATACCTCGTCCCGCGTAGTCGTCAAAGAGGCTGTCCGGTTCGGGGAACGTTCGCGTCCGGAACTTTTCCATGATGCGAGGTGCTGGCAACCAGTTTCGATGCGGAGCCTTGTAATGCACCATCATCATGAATGGCCTCGCATCATCCGTTCCGTTGTCCAGCCAGTTCAGAGCTCGATCCGTGACAATGTCCGTCGAATGACCTTCGTACTGAGTCTTGCCTTCGGTCGTGATGAATTGCGGATTCGTGTATCTCCCCTGGCCTGGCAGGACTTCCCAATAGTCAAAACCCTGCATGGCTCCATTCAGGTGGATCTTCCCGATCATCGCAGTCTGGTAGCCGTGTTGTTGAAGGATCTTCTGGAATTGCTGCTGGTCGTGATTGAAGCCGCCACGGTTGTCGAACTTTCCGTTGAGATGGCTGTGTTTGCCCGTGAGCAACGTGGCTCGACTGGGGGCACAGATGGAATTACCGACATAGGCCCGGTCAAAGATGATGCCGTCGCGGGCAATACTGTCGATGTTCGGCGTCAGGTTCTCTGACTGGAGTCGACCGCCATACGCACCGATCGCGTTGCAGGCGTGGTCGTCAGAAAAAATCCAGACGATGTTCGGGCGTTGTGCCGCTTCCGCGACGCTTGACGCAACGAGGATCAATACAACGAAGACAGTACAGACTAAGCGGGCAGTCGACCTGATCATGAATCTGATTCCTGCTTTGGTGATGGTCATCAATCTCGGTCACAGAGAGTACTGCCCTGATTGAAAGTCGCAACACTTCGTCGGCCTTGAGTGCCTTAGGGCACCCGGTCGACGATCAGATCAATCCGACCGGTGGACTCAAATGCGGCCAATGGTCCATCCCGCGTCGATTGCCTTTCGCGAAGAGACCGAGTCAGTTCGATGATCATCCTGAGCAACTCTTCCTCTCGATCGGGCAGCAATCGGGCTACTTGCCATCGAGAAGTCGGTTGACCAACGTTGTCCGATTCCCGAACCTGCCGAAATGATTTCGCTTCATCGTTCTGTCCCGAATGGAACCAATACATGACGATCGTCCGCACACTGGCGCTGATACTGGTTTCCTGCTCTCTCGTCACTCTGGCAGTCGCAGACGACGGATGGCCACAGTTTCGAGGGCCCGGTGGTCAGGGCAACGCAAGCAGTTCCGCAATTCCCCTGACGTGGGATCTGGAGCAGCATCTTTCCTGGAGCGCGAACGTTCCAGGAAAGGGGTATTCGTCGCCGATCATTCAGGGTAATCGAGTGTGGGTCACGACCGCGGTAGAATTCGAACCGACACCGGAACAGAAGCGACAGTCGCTAGAGGCATCCCGACTGGAACCGAAAGATTTTGCAAGGAGACAGGTCGCCGGACGAGTCTCATTAAGAATCCTCTGCTTTGACTACTCGACTGGCGAGCGGATTTACGAGACTGTCGTCGCGGAAGTCGAGTCGCCGGAGGCGATCCATGTCGGGAACTCTTACGCTTCTCCGACTCCGGTCATCGTGGGCAACCGAGTCTACGCTCACTTCGGCGTAAACGGTACAGCGTGCCTCGACGCAGAGACTGGCGACGTCCTCTGGCGACGATCCATCCCAGTGTTCTATAGCGTTGGTGCGGGCAGTTCTCCCGTCGTTTATGGAGAGCTGCTCATTCTGGTATGCGACGGCATTGATAAGCAGTTTGTGATAGCGCTCGACAGAAACACGGGCCAGACTGTCTGGAAAGCTGATCGTCCTCCCAAGCGAGCCGAAGACGGACAGTTACAGAAGGCTTACTCGACGCCGCTTGTGATTCATCATGAGGGACAGGACCAGCTGATTGTGCCTGGCGCTCAGTGGGTTGTTTCATATAACCCGGCGACGGGAGAAGAGATCTGGCGAGTCGATCATGGAGATGGCTTTTCGACAATTCCTCGCCCAGTCTATGGAAACGGGCTTGTCTACATCTGCACGGGATACAGTCAGTCGCAACTTCTGGCGATCAGGGTCGGCGGCAAGGGTGACGTCACGAGTTCCCATGTTGTCTGGAAAGCACAACGGCAGATATCAAGAAATCCGTCTCCGCTCCTTGCGGACGAGCTTCTGTTCGTGATCAGCGACAACGGAATATGCACGTGCTTTGACGCGCTCACCGGAACAACTCACTGGCAACAGCGGATCGCTGGCAATTACTCGGCCTCGCCTGTTCTGGCGAATGGACACGTTTTCGTCCTCAGCCATGAAGGAACCATCACAGCGATACCAGCCTCACGACACCAGGAGACGCTGACAACGTCGCACGCTCCCGGTGAACTGAAGGCGTCTCCAGCGATTGTAAAATCGTCTGTTATTCTGCGCAGTGGCTCACAACTCTACCGAATCAATTAATTCTCTGACATGAAGAAGTTGTCGCTTCGACTGCCCGTATGCAGCATGCGTCGTTCGACCGCATCGTTGGTGACCGGCCAGGAATATCAGCCTGCTGACGAGTGCGACATTCGCAAAGTGCGATTTACACGCTCATCTCCCGCTTGAGCGTATGGCGAGGCGGCGTTTACCTTTGCCTCTGAGAGTCCTGGGTATCCGATTACTCGCTCCATGCCCGTCGCAGGAAATCCACGGCGTTTCGATGCATGAATCCCTCAATGTCGTCGCTTGAATACCCGCGAGCGCGGAAGAGATCTGGCAAGGTCTGCAGGTCAGCAATCGAATTCAGATCCACTGGCGTCTGCTCAGTGCCATAACCGCCGTCGAGGTCGGTTCCGATACACACGTGGCTGGCGCTTCCCGCCAGTTGGCAGATGTGGTCAACATGGTCACAGATCCGCTCGATCTTCAACTGGAAATCCTCCGGCTTGCTTTTGAGATACTTCCAGCCGGGCACCATCATGATTGCATCAAACGCCATCCCCAGCAGACCACCACGTTCGACCACCGCGTTGATCTGATCGTCTGCGAACTGGCGATTCCAGGGAGCGAGAGTTCGGCAGTTCTGATGACTCGCCCACAGTGGCCCTGCATAGTTATCAAGCGCGTCCCAGAACGTCTGATCGCACAGATGTGTGACGTCCAGAATGATTCCCAGGCGTTGCATCTCCTTGAGCAAATCCTTCCCGGCGGGATGCAGAGGTCCTGCGGAATCGGTTCCGTCAGCGTAGCGGCCTGGGCCGTAGTGAGCCGGTCCAAGTGCCCGTAGCCCGTTGTTGTAGCTTCGTTCGAGATAGTCCAGCGTGACGATGGAGTCTGCTCCTTCAAGACTCAGCACAAAGCCAATCGGCAGCTTTCCGGGCTGCTTTTTCGACTCGACAACATAAGGCGTCCCGTCATCACAGGTCGGTGAGTTTTTCCAGAGTTCGACATGCGCATCCAGCTCGGCGACGTTTGTGATCGGCGTCATTTCACCGAGTTCCGTCATGATCCGATACCAGGCAAGCTGCCCCTGCGTCTGCGCCCACGCCTGCTCCGGGGAACTCAAGCCTGGCAGCTTATGGAAGTACGGAGAGTGGCGGCCAAGAATGGTCGCCACGCACAACCCCACATTGCCTTTGTGCATCTCCGGGAAACAGACCGTGTTATTTCCTCGGTCGACGCGATCGGTCATCTGCCCTTCCCAGCGTCGAATGCGTTCCAGCGACCAGCGCAGGTCACGGTTCCACTGCATGGCATTCATGGACAGATCGAGATGGATGTCGAAAACCAGCGGCTTTGCCATAACTTCCTCGGATGCGAAGTGACGGCCCGAGGCAATGTTGCCACAAGCCTTGATCAAGTATCGGATTCCCGCCCGGCGGATTCAGATTATGCCTGCTCTGCTCATGAAACACACGGGATGGCCCGTCCAGAATGGGCACATCGCGGAGCGACAAGATTCTTCAACTTCCGTAAATCAACCAGAAGCAAATACGTTCGTTCACCTGGTTATGAGCTGAGGGTGAGACATCCTGTGCCGTCGACACCGAACCGAACGCGGTCGAGGCACCCGCGGCCAGTTGTAGACGATGTTGCCAGTCTCGCGAGCGAAGCAGGGGGCGGACGATGCAATTGGAGATGTTCGAGTTGGACATGAAATTCCAACAGTTTTCCCGGCGAGTTCTGCCCGGTAAGTAGACGTCTCGCAAGAAGGCGCAAAGACGCGAAGGACATGGGAACAAATAGTGTCGCTGATTCCTGTAGGGCAGGTTCTCACCGGCCGGTAGGAACCGGCCCTACGGTCAGCAGTTCATACAATTTCAGATAAGCCCCCGCACGCGGCAATGACCAGCCGGCGCGGCAGCGGCAGATGAACTCACGCGTCCAGTCAGCCGCTCGCTATTACTTCGAGGCTGCGAAGATTCTGGTCAGGGTGTGACCAGTGGAGCGAATTCCGTTTCTGGTGTGCCGGCGCGGGCGGCTGTCGAAGTTCGTAATCGCTGAGATTACTCGCAGATCCCCGCGCCGGCACACGACGGTGACCGTTCAGCCCGCTTGTCACACCCTACCAATGCACGAATGCGGAAGTCTTAGCGTCCCGCTTATTCGGCGGGCCAGTCGGTGACTTCGTTGGCGGCCTGGTGCAGCAGGCTGTCGATCGCTCGGCCCAGGTGGCTGGCGGATGGGCTGATGCGGGTATTCAGCAGGGCGATGAAGTTCAGCCCGTCGTGGCGGCGGATCATGATCGTGGCGGTGCCGGGCAGCGATCCGGTGTGCCAGTGGTTGAGTCGGTCGCCGCTCATCACGCGATTGCTCCAGCCCAGCGAGTAGTAAACGTCCTTCTCTGACCCGTCTTTTTCATGACCGGCCAGGCCAGGCGGACGGCGATGCATCAGGGCGATGCTGCTGCTCTTCAGGATGGGGCACTTGTCAGGCTTGTCGAACGCGGCCGCGAATTTCGCCAGGTCGACGGCGGAGGCGATCCAGGCGCCGTGTGAATCCATCGCTTCCAGGTTCCAGGCACCGTAGGGCGACGGGACCTGCAGATCGAGATCCGCCAGGAAGACGGACTTGTCGGTGCCAGGATGATAATAGCGGACTTCGTTCTCGGAGCGGCCGGCCAGGCGAGTCGCTCCGATTCGCATCGTCGTCACACCGATCGGAGCCAGCACTTTTTCCATCACGTATTGTTCGTAGGACTGACCGCTGAGTTTCTCGATCACTCGACCCAGCAGGCAGTAACCGAAATTCGAATACGCGTACTCGACGCCGGGATCGAAGTCGAGTTTCTGCGAGAGCATCGCCTTGATCACGGTCGCCTGATCGGCTGGAGGAGCGACTCCCAGCTGCTTCGCAAAACTTACCGACTGAAACATCGCATCGAACGACCGGCCGCGATCCCAGCCTCCGCGATGCTCCAGCAGGTGCCGGATTGTGATCGTGCGTAATCTCGGATCGAAATCATCGCCGGCCGCTTTGATGCCGGCTGCGTGGTCCAGCACATCGAACACTTTGTCGTCGAGTTTCAGTTTGTCCTGCTCAACGAACTGCAGAATCGCGACGGCCGTGACGGGCTTGGACAGGCTGGCGACGCGGAACAGGCTTGTCGGCTGCACGATTTTTTTCGCCGCGACGTCAGCGTATCCGTACCCGCGTGCGAAGACGACTTTGCCGCGATGAGTCACCGCGACGGACGCTCCGGGGACTCGGTGCTGTTTCATGAAGTCGTGCATCCGCCGGTCGTAGCTGGCAAACCGCTCGTCAGGGTCGCCGGACGACACGTTGTACGCGGCGGTCTCTTCGCGGTAACCCGGCCCGCGAAGGATTCGGCCGGGCAGAGCTTCGGTCATCTCACCGTCTTTCAGGACAAGCTGACCGTTGACGACGACGTGTTGCATGCCTTCAGAAACGGCGTGTGGATTCGCAAAGTCCGCTCGGTCGGTGAGCTTTTCGTAATCAAAGACGATGACGTCGGCGGCGAGTCCCACGGCGATGCGGCCTCGATCGTAGGCCAGCACATCATTGGCGGCGGCGGCGCTCGTTTGTGCGACCGCCCGTTCCAGGGAAATCGCACCGAGGTCTCGGACGTAGCGGGCCAGCAGGCGCGGGAATGAACCGAACGCTCGCGGATGTGACGCCGACCTGCTGCCGCCTGCGGGACCGACGTCGGTGCAGAACGACACAAAGTTCTGCTGCATCGCCAGAATCTTGTTGGCGTCGGTCATTGTTTCGGGCAGTGCGAACGCGCCGGTGCGAACCAGATTGAAGAACGTGTCCCACGGGTCCTCGTCTTTCGCCTTCGCGATGCCCGCCACGGACTGACCGTCCAGTCCCTCGTACTTCGGGTTGTTGCTGCGTCCGATGATAATCCGATTCCAGTCGTGGCTGGCGTGCCTGAACCAGTTTTCCCAGCCGTCGGTCGATTCGATTTCCTTGCGGATTTCGGCTCGCAGATCAGCGTCGTCCAGGCGGGCTCGCAGCTTGTCGTAACCATCCTTGAAGTGCCGGGGATGGATCAGCGCGGCAATGCCGAGCCCGTTGTTGACGTACGGGTAAATGTCGGCGGTGACCTGCTCGCCGACCGCTCGCGCGGCTCGAATCTTCGCGATCGCCAGCTGCATCTTGCCCCAGTTCTGACGCCCCGCCGCCTTGAGATGAAAGATGTGGACCGGAGTCTTTGCCGCTCGACCAATTTCCAGGGCCTCGTCAATCGCTTCGAGCAACCGGTCGCCTTCGTTTCGCATGTGCGTGTAGTAACGCCCGCCATATTCACCGGCGACGGCGGCGAGCGCCGCGATCTCTTCGGTCTCAGCGTATACAGCCGGCGGATAAATCAGAGCCGTCGAAACGCCGATCGCACCCGCCTGCATGCCTTCACGGACGAGGGCCAGCATCTGCTTGAGTTCGTCGGCGTTGGGCCGCCGCTCGACATCGCCGAGCACGATGCGCCGCACCTGCGTATGCCCGACCGTCTGAACCACGTTGACCGGCAGACCTTTCGATTCGACCAGCGTGAAGTACTCGGCCATCGTCGTCCAACCCTGGCGACGCCCGTCAGCATCGCTGAGCGGCGCGGCGGACGCACCCTCACCGGCATTGATCGTCGTGATGCCCTGAGTCAGCAGATTGACCGCCGTTTTGGGATCTTCCATCATCGGCGAGGCCGTCTGCCCCATCATGTCGATGAATCCGGGAGCGACAATCAGGCCCGTCGCGTCGATGACGACGTCGGCTTCCGCCTCATGCAGCCGCCCGATCCGAACAATCTTCCCGTCGGCAATTCCCAGATCAGCGACGTAGGACGCAGCGCCCGTGCCATCGACGATTCGCCCACTTTGAATCACGACGTCAAACTTCTGTTCGGCGGCGTGCGAAGTCGCCGTCACGACGAGTAAAGCGACACACGTTGCGACGGAATAGACGATTGATTGTGGGAGCATGTTGATTTCGCCAGTCGTGGCAGGAGTGCGTTGAAACGGTCCGGAGCGAATTCGGCAGAGAAATGCAGAATCGAGAAAGGCAAAATACTGTCACAGCTGTCTCCGCACGAGGCCCAGGCGGTCTCGCATGAGGTGCGCAATTAGTTTTGAGCGGGTGTGGGTGGCTGATTCAGCTCGCTGGTTTCCATCCGACGCGGGAATGACAGGATGAAAACGGATGAGGAGTTGTCGGACGTGGCGGTTCCGGGTATTTGTAGAGGCCCTCAAACGCCTTCCCACCACGATAAAACCTTCCCTCCCCGTTGAACTCGTCCATCCGAATTCTGTCCGTCGCTGCGGCGGGCTGCGCTCCGATGATCGGACTGGAATGACAGCCAACGCTCCCGACCTCTGCGGAACGCCTCCCGCCATGAAATATCTCCTGCTGGCCTGGTTGGGCCTTTTCTCTGTGCAGGCTGCCACTGCAGCTGACTCACCGCCGCAGTTCGCGGAGTCGGGCGTTGTGTTTCTGAAGGAGCACTGCATCGAGTGCCACAGCGGCGATGATCCTGAAGCCGGTCTGTCGCTGACGGCGTTCACGACCAATGCATCGCTGATTCCCCTGCGGACGAAATGGGATGCTGTGCTGAGAATGATCGAGAAGGGCGTGATGCCACCGGTCGATGCCAGGCAGCCCTCGCCGGAGCAGCGAGTCGGTTTTGTCAAACTGGTGCGAAGCATCTTTGCCGAGTACGACCGCACGGCTCCGCCCGATCCGGGACGCATCACCATGCGGCGGCTGAATCGTCGCGAGTACGCCAACACGGTGCGCGATCTGCTGGGCGTCGATTTTGATCCGACCGAAAACTTTCCCGCCGACGACGTCGGACACGGCTTCGATAACATCGGCGACGTGCTCACGCTTTCGCCGTTGCTGATGGAGCGGTATCTCGACGCTGCGGAAACGATCTCGCGGCGAGTGATCGTCGTTGAT
>JAQBWV010000214.1 GCA_027624335.1 Planctomycetota bacterium | reverse complement strand
CACGATCGGTCTACAGTGATCTGACTCGGACAGGATTTGTCGGAACCCAGGTGCCGGAGCATTACACCAAAGTCTTCAACATCGTCGCCGCTGCGCGTGATGCGGCGATCGCCTGCGTTCGAGACGCTTACTCAATCGGTCGTCCGCTGCAGGGTTGGGAAGTCGACGACGCGTGCCGCAACGTGATCGAAGCTGCCGGCTATGGCGAGTACTACGTCCACCGAACCGGTCACAGCATTGGACAGGAAGTCCACGGCAACGGCGCCAACATGGACAATCTGGAAACTCGCGAAGATCGCCTGGTCATGAAGCAGACGTGTTTCTCCGTGGAACCCGGCATCTATCTGCCGGAGTTCGGAGTTCGCAGCGAAGTCGACGTGTTTGTCGATTCCGATGGTCAGGTCCACGTGACCGGCGGGGAACTACAAACTCGGATCATGCCGATCCTTGCCGACTTCGCCTGACGTTAGCTCGGGCACCGCATGACCTGCGAACGGAAGTCGTTACGCCGTCAGGAGCCTGGCTGGATGTTCTCACCTGGTCACCAGGCATCGCCGCTTGAGGCTCGTCGTAGCGGACTTGCCGACGAAGACGCGTTGTAGCGGCTGTAAGCCGGACCTCGTAAATACGTCCGGTCAGGAAGTAAAGAGAAGCGATTCCGATTGGTGAAAATGGCGATATCTGGTGATGTGAGAGCAACAGTGATGACTGGCAGTCAAGCTGGTTTGTGACGGTTGTCTCAGTTGAATCGGTCAAGGAAGGTCGCTCCACCAGGCAATCGCCGACTCAGTTTTCTGCAATGCCTGTCACCCGAATCAACCACTCGGAGTGAGGCTCGTCGCGTACCGATGACTCACCATTCGTAGCCACCACATTCCTCTTCGCCGTAACCATGCGGCTTCTGTGTGTGCGTTCGTGTCTGCTGTCGGGATCGACGCGTTCTAAGACCTGCCAGCTTTGTTTCACAACTGGAACTGCGGGAGCCTCGCCGGGTAGATCGGCCTGGCAACTTGCGTGCTCGTGGTTCATCAACACCCACCTGGACAAGTCTGGCATGAAGGCCACGCTTGTTGCGTGGTGGAAAACTTCAACGAGAAGGGAATCACATCATTCTGATGATTCCCTGATTTTCAGCCCTGGAGGAGCAGCCTTGATTATCTCTGGCCACGACCAGTTGTCGGCGAACAATGATCTTGTCGCCAGTCCCGCATTCCGATGGAGCATGCTCTTTGTCGGACTCGCAATCGGATTCCTCGGTATGGACATCATGGTACGACGGCCCATGATGCAAGAACTTGCCGGAGTTCGAACCGAACTGTCATCCGTCGAACGGGATATGGAAGAACTCGTCGGAGTTCGCAATCAGGTCTGGGAAACGAACAACCTGTTGACCAGCCTGAAGTCGCAGTACCGACAGCTTGAGGACGCACGAATCAGTATGAGTGCTCTGGCTCAGTTGCGTAGCGAAATCGAAGCGGAAGCAGGACACACGACCAGCGCGTTCGCGAAACTGGATCGTCTTGTTGGACTGCAGAACGCGGTGCTGCGAAATTCGGAAAACGTCGAGTCCGCTGAAGTCAATCTCGAACGCATGGTGGCGATGCAGGGACACCTGGTCGACTCCGGTAAGCATACCGAGGACGCAGTCGCGGCGATCAATCAGCTGGTCAAGGTTCGCGATGCCGCTCAGATCGGAGCGGCGACAATTGATTCCGCGTACGCCGCCGTGCAGAAGTTGGGTGAGCTGAAAGAGCAGATCATTGCCAATGGTCAGGGCCTGGACGTGGCACAGGATCATGTCGCCGCTCTGGCAGCTATCAAGAATGACGTTTTTAACGAAGCAGGTAATGTTCCCGCAGCTCACGAAGCCGCCCGCAGCATGATCGCTCTGAAGAACGACATTAACGACAAGTCGGAAGGTCTTGAAACTGCGGCGACAACTGCCAGAGAACTGTTCTCGCTGAAAGATGCCGTTGTGGCGAAAGGCGGCAATACGGAAGCGGCTTTTGCGAATACCGAACGGCTCTTCACATTGCGAGACGCTCTGATTGCTGAGTCCGATCTCGATTCGGCTGAAGGGAATCTGAGCCAGCTCGTCCAGATTCAGGACACGCTCAACAGGCAGTCTGCTGAAGTTGCAGACGCAGTCGAAACTCTGGAAGTGCTCACCGACCTCAATGACGAACTGCAGGCACAGGTCATAACAATCGACACCATGCGAAAAAGTCTGCTGGATGTCGTGCTGATGGAATCGACTGTTCGAAAAGTGGCTGACATTCTCGAACCACTGGCGGAACTCAGCGACCTCCGCCGACTGGGCAGTTCGGAAATGCGGGAAGCCGCTCGGTCGATCATCGATCAACGCAATTCGCGAGTTGCCACTCGACCTGGTCACTCATCCAAGGCGACTGCCACGGGACCGGCAACAGCGCCAAAATTGAAATTCAACGACGTAGAGCTCTTTACTGATGAACAACCCAGGGACATTTTTGTTCCGCTGCCAAAGGACCTCGACATCGACTCAGTGATTGACAGCATCGAGTAATTCTTCAGAACCCTGTCCGGTCGGTCTCAAACTGCTCGTTGTGTAACTCGCCTTGACTGACGCCCGCTGCTGACGGCACCACCGAGCGAACTTCCTGATTGACCACAATGACTCACGTCGAAGATTGACTACTCAGCAACACTGACCATGATTGCCCCGCACTGAACGACAGGATCACCGGACAGGGACTTCTGAAAACCAAAATGCCTTTGTCTCCAGGCAGGAATGAACGGCGAGTCCCGGGAAACCGAGACTCGCCGTTCTTCATTTTGGGGAGCCCGGATTCAGAACCGCAGAGGTCGGGAAAGCCATGGCTACCGATTTCCTCAGAGCCAGCAAACTCGCGATCGCTTCAGCGATGGCATAGACTGCCGAGCTTCTCCCCGCGACTCTTTTTCCGGACGTAGTTAGCCCTATGCGAGTTGGCCTTTTTATTCCGTGCTATATTGATCAGCTCTATCCGCAGGTTGGCATGGCCACGGTGGATATTCTGGAGCGATACGGCGTTGAAGTCATTGTTCCGGTGGATCAAACCTGCTGCGGCCAGCCGATGGCCAACACCGGCCTCACCGAACAGGCTCGCCCGCTGGCCGAGCGTTTTTTCGACATCTTCGCCGATTACGAATACGTCGTCTGTCCGTCGGGAAGCTGCACGGCGATGGTGACTCATCATTACGACGAGTACCTCGAAGGCCGCCCCGGATTTTCGGAGCTGAAGCAGAAGACCTTCGAGCTGACCGAGTTTCTGGTTGACGTTCTGAAAGTCACAAGGATCGAAGGACACTTTCCACACCGGGTGGGTTTGCATCAGAGCTGCCATGGTCTGCGTGAGCTGAGACTGGGTAGTTCTTCCGAGCTGGTTGGCCTGACATTCAACAAAGCTCGCTTTCTGCTGGAATCTCTGGAAGGCATTCAACTGAGCGAACTGACAAGACCAGACGAGTGTTGTGGATTCGGCGGGACATTTGCGATCGCTGAAGAAGCGGTTTCGTGCATGATGGGACTCGACCGAATCAAAGATCACGAACAGGCCGGCACTGAGATTCTCACGGCGAACGACATGTCCTGCCTCATGCATCTGGACGGCCTGATTCGTCGGCAGAAGAAACCGATCCGCGTGATGCACATCGTCGAGATCCTCAACGAGGCCACAGCGGCAATGGCGTAGCGATTCGCACATGGCGTCCGTATGTACGTTTTGAAATGAGGCCACACATGCTTCGTCGATCTGTGATTTCAGTTGTCCTGCTGGTCGGTTCAGCGGTAACGCAGGACGTTCTGGCCGAACCGTCTCCCATGCGGCCTTTGCCAACAGCATCAGCGAGACCGCTGAGCGACGCACCGGCATTCTTCGTCGACGCGAAAAAGGGGAATGACGGGAACGACGGTTCTCAAAAGCAGCCCTGGAAGACGATTCAACACGCGATCCCTCGACTGCAGCCGGGACAGACGTTGTATCTGCGCGGCGGAACGTTCTACGAACATGTGGACGGCGTCGTTTCGGGGGAAGAAAGGAAGCCAATCACTCTGCGGAGCTTTCCTGGCGAACTGGCCATCATCGACGGTGGGCTGCGTGAGTTTCACGACTCACCGGCAACGGCATGGATACCTGCCGACCAGGGAGCGGACGATGAATTCGTCTCGTCCATTCAGTACCCGCAATTCGCCTTGCGACCGGTTGTGGCTGCATTTCCTGCCGCCGGGTGGGAACCGTTTCACGGCAAGGAAAGTGAGCGACCGGTTGTCCTGGGAAACTTCGCCGATTCCATGATTCCTCTGCACGGCTACCGGACGATTACCGACCTGCGCGATACCAGCATGTTGTGGGATGTCGACAGTAAGTTTGAGAATGCTGAAGGTGTCTACTGCGGTCCCGGTTTGTGGTTCAACCGATCAACGCTGCGGATTCACATCAGGCTGGCTCATACGACGCTGGCCGGACTCGGTGAACACGGTTACGACGGTGAGACGGATCCACGAAAATTGAGACTGTGTATCTCCGGCCCTTACGGTGCCGACGTTCTGCGGCTGAACGGCATCCAGCATGTCGTTATTCAGGATATCGCTCTGCGAGGCTCATCGGGCAGCGCATTGATCAATCTGGCTGGCTCCGATCATGTGACTTTTGACGGTGTCACGGCATTCGGAGGCGCACCCGCACTTCTGGCCAGAGCGAGCAGCGACGTTCGAATTACGAACTGTGCCTTCCGAGGACTGTCGGCGCCCTGGTCATCGCGAGCCAGCATGAAGTACCGAGGCACTCCGGAATACAGGATCATCACACAGAGAAACAAACCGGAGAGCCAGGACTGGGACATCTCTCACTGCGAGTTCACCGACGGCCACGACGGAATCTGGCTGCGCTATGTGCGCAACCTGAAGTTTCACCACAACCTCGTCGACAACTTCAATGACGATGGCGTCGAGTTCGGTGCCCGCAAGCGGGATCAACTCATTTACGTTTACCAGAACAGAATCTCCCGGTGTCTGTTGCCGTTTACGCTGCACGAGATGGAGCAGGACGAAAGTCCATCGGAAGTCGACCCCGGCAGTGGAGTGTTTATCACCAGAAACATCGTCGATCTGCGGCGAGGCACCTTCAAAGGTCCGCCGAAAGAGCCGGATCCTTCTGGCGCCTACCTTAATCAGACGGGAGCACTCTGCAGCGATCACGGTGGCCCCACCTGGCCGAATTACTTCTTCTACCACAATACGATTCTGCGGTCCGATTCAGCATGGCGAGGCTATTACGGATTCGGAGCCGGAGGTCAGGGAACCCGCAAAACAACTCGGCGAGTCTTCAATAACATCTTCGTCCAGGCACAGGGTATTCCGGGGCTGATCTTCGCCTCTGGCATGGACGACAACTTTGTCGACGGCAATCTGCACTGGGGACTGATTGACGGTCCGGCTTACAAGGAAGACTTCTTCAGTAAGCAGTCACGCTGGAAAAGTTTTCCCGACAGCACGAAGCCCGCTGGATGGATGGAGCACGACATCTTTGCGGATCCGCGACTCAACCGACTGATTGCTGAGGCAGACTCCGATTTCGATCCGGGCCTGCAGACCGAAAGTCCCGCGATCGACTCGGGAGTCGCCATAGCGGACGACTGGTTCGACCCGCTCAAAGATCGCGACAAAGGCCGTCCGGATATCGGCGCTCTTCCGCTCGGCGAACACCCCGAACCTGTCGGTCTCCCAACTACCCGCTGAACGAACCTCAGCAGCAGTACCGTTTCACCTGGTTGAGTATGCCGCCGAACCGCCAGTCGTGGTTACCGGCAGGCAGTATTCAAACCGGACAACGTCACATTGAGCCACGCGGCGAAAGAAGCAAACGGCTCGAACTTTCGTCATAATCACGACCGCACCACTTATGCTGACGCCACCAGACAACCCTCCGGCGTTGTCTGATGATGGACCACCCTCGGGCGGCAGAAGAAGTGTCCAGCATCGGGAAGCCGTTCATGGCAGGAACAGTTCAGGGTAGACGTGCCAGTCGTTTCGTTCACGGGACAGTGAGCGCCCGACGTATTCCAGCCATACTGGCGTGGCGGAGCAGAGCTTCTCTGCGATGCGTGCTCTGTTCACTCGTGACCTGTTCTGTCTTGTTTCACCCTCGACTCCGTGTGGCACTGGCCCTGTGTCTGGTTTCGATCGCAAGACCGGCGGCAGCCGATCTCTATTCCATGTTCGTGATGTCGACGGAGTTCATAGTCGACTCCAGTGACATCATTCTACTGGCCGACGCCGTGCCGCGCGGGCAGAAGTTTGATCTGCAACAGAACAAGACACTTCGCAATCTGACACGCGAATCCGTGCCGTGGCTACTCGATGGGGCCGAACTGCTCACCGATCGTCAGCGTGAAGGACATCTTAAAAAGATTCCGGTCCTGCTGTTCGCACGTTTTGATGAGCATGTTAAGCGGCAACGTGTCTTTCATCACATCTGGCTTGCCGAGCCTGAAGCATCAGTACTGGCCATTCCGCTTGACAAGTTGATCCATTGCATGCCTCACTCGGACAGCGGGGCGAATTTTCGGGAATTCCGCTGGCCGGTGTGCCTCGCCGTCGATGGTAGGCGACGACTGCTGACGGACCCTGACATCGTCCTGCGATTTGTCCAGCGTCGAATTAACCGCGGAGTGACCGACCAGCGACCGAAGTGGGTGTTTACTGCGGATCAGTGGCACACGTTCGGGTATCACACATTCCAGAACGCCTTCTGGATTTCAGCCGAAGAGTTCGACGGCAGTGACACATCCTGGAACATCCTGATGCCGGATGATGAGACCACACAGCAGCTGATTACGCGCGAGGTCGATGCCGGGTCTTATCGATACGCCTACATCAAGTATCTGAAGCGTTTTCCGGACGAGCCGGCCATGATGGCTCGCCTGCAGCGGGGTCTGCACTCCGATGAAGGCTGGATTCAATGGCACTGCCGCGAGGCACTCAAAGAACTGGGTGTGCCCGAGACGGCCAACGGACTGCACGCGACCGAGTTGGCCAGCCAGCCGCGCGTTCCATACTTTGCATTCGGCATTGCAGCGATTGCTGCGGCACTGGCCTGCGGTCACCGCTGGAAAACATCAGTCCGCCAGTGAAACAGTAACACTCGCGCCGGGTGGTTCAGGCAGCTCGTTAAGAGTTGCCTGAGTGGCTGCGCCACAAGTATCAAACGGCTCGAACTTTCGTCATCATCACGACCGCACCTCTTGTGCTGACGCACCCAGACAACCCTCCGGGATTGACGGGTCACCCACGCATGAAGTGAAGAAGTTGACTTCGGTTACCGCGCGGATGAGAGTTCCGCTTTACGGCGTGCTGCTGCCCTCGATCCCCGCTTCCCAACTGAATACGTCACCTTCTGGCAAGTCTCGCACCCCACACAAACGAAGCATATAAAGTAACTGTGCACGGTGGTGCATGCTGTGTGTGATTACGTGTGCTATCGCCGTGCCGAATCGTTTTTCCTGTGGCGGGGTGTCCAGGTGATCGTACCACATTTCGTTCCATGCGTTCGAATCAGCGACGTTATGAGCAACGTTGCTCAGTCGCGATTCAGCGGTGGAAAGTCGCCGAACCATCCCAGGAATTGATTGATCCGTTGATCGTTCAAATTCCTGTTGTGCCATCAATGCAGACCAGATCTCCATATTGTGGATGAGATGGTCTAATGTTCGGCGCAATGTTCTATGACCAATATCAAACTCGCGATCGAGTTCTCCATCGATAAGCTTCGCGCAGATATTGAGGATTTGTTTTGTGGTCCACGCATCGTGTCCCAGGAGACGATCGAGTAAATCCATCCGACACTCTGGGGAATAACGAATGATGTTGAGGTAAAGGCAGAATGCATACACCACTTTTCAGCGGAGACAATGCAGCCATCGCAGGCTGCATCAGACGACGCCCAATCGCTCGCAGGCGTCTGTGAATCCAGGTGCCGGGTATCCGAATTCGCTGGCGGTGACGCGTGCCAGCGCGACCATTTGTCGCCAGCGAAATGCCGGGCGTGACGAGGCATACTCTTCGGAGGCCGTGCGGTAATACTTTTCGGCGTGCAACGCTCCGTCCTGGCTAATGGCGTACTTCAGGAGTAGATCGAATAGCGGTCGGTCGGGAAGTTGCAGGTTTCCGAATCGCTGCACGACGGCGCAGGCTCTGGCTTGATCGTTCGCATTGATCGCCTCTTCAACAAGGATGAGCAGCCGCTTGCTGTCTGTCTCACGAGTTTCCTCCAGCAGGCTTGCGTAAGAATACGGTTCTCTGGTGACTCTGTCCGATTGGCCAGCCGTATGGAACGCGCCGACGATCAAACTGGCGATCCGGTTTCGCGCATTGCTGACGCGTGAGATACTGCGCCACGCATTGGCTGCATCCGAGGCGTGGACTCCAACCGAATCTCCGTGAACACAACCCGGAGGTTTCTGCGCGTTGCTGTGTTGTTCCAGTCGACCGGGATCGTGCAGCACCAGCTTGTTCGCCGCCAGTGAGATCGCTTCACCGATCGCTTCGAGCTGGAACCCTTCGGCCATCCCGGCAGCAACTGCCTCTGCCGCCTGTTCACGAGTTCCGGCAAAGATCACCGTTGCCAGTTCTTCAACCCACGCATCATCTGGCCTGCGATTTCCCGGAGGGTTCGCGAGCAGTTTGTGTTCGTCGAGCAGTCGAGGCAGGAGTTCACGAATCGCTGATCGTGGACGGTTCTTTTCCTGCAGGTAACTTTCAGAATTGAGGCAGTACCTCACCGACTGGCGCAGCAGGCTGTGAGCATGTTCCTGGCCTGTCAGGTCAAGCATCGCCCATGCCCGCCACGAGAGAACCACTCGATGGACATCGACTTCATCCTGAACGGCATACTGCAGATGATGAAACGCCTCGCCGACCGGCCCCTCCGCGAGCGTCGCAAAACGATTCTCCGCTGCGTCCCAGTCAACAGCATGGATGGCGTCCCGGAGCCTCTTGCCGACATCGTCGTTCCTGGCTGACGAGGAAGCTGTGGACGTGGCAGCGACAACCGGATGCAACGCGTCCTGTGTGCCAGCACCCTGTGCCTGAATTCGGCTGCTGTTGCGGTAGAGAACTTTCAAGACCGGTAGTGCCTGTTTTTGTGTCGGCAGCTCAGTGGCCATCTGATACGCGGGAACCAGCGCCATGAAGGTGTGGTAGCCGATGTAGTCCTGCCCGGCGAAAGCACGAACATTGGCCAGCGCCGCTGCAGAGACCAGCGTCTTCAGTGATTCGCCTGCCTTGAGTTTCTCGATCAACAACGGTTGCAGCTTGTCTGGATGCGTTTCCTGAACCAGCGAGACAAGCGCCTCGAGAGGCCCGAACGTCACACGCTTGTCAGATTCGCCAGCCTGCAGTGGCGACGACAGCCCAAGATCAAATGCCGTCGCAGACCCCAGACTGGCCACCAGCATTCCACGTCCCACGTCTGCCAGAAATTCACGTCGCGGTTTACGGCTCATGATTGTTGTCCTGATTCAGTGAAACGACAAATATCAAATGGTACGCCAATTCGTGACAGTGTCGTGCGCGGATGCCGCGAGCTTCTCGCTGACTGGAGATCGTACCATCGCCGCAGTCGCAAGGCATCTGGTAATCGGAAACACGTCGTTGGACCAGGAACGCCAGCCATGCAATTCTGTCAGCAGTTAACGGCCGGTTCAGAAAACTGAAGTGCGAAGTGTTGCCATTCGGTATGATCCGGTCAGCGTTTCGCTCGATTCGATTTCAACAGGAGGTTCACAATGATGGCAAGACTACCGCTGATGATGGCGTTATTCGGTTTCACCTCGACGGTTGCTTTCGCTCAGGATGTTGCCCCACGTGCCAGACCCTCGGGACAGCAGGTGATGGTTGTTCGCATGGACGCCGAACTGAAGTCCGAGAGTGCCGTTGTCGGCAAGGCAGCACTGGCGGACATCCTCGTGGGAAGCGAGGTCAATGGTCCGTGGCTCTGGATTCCAGACGCAAACGGGTGGATTCGGCAGAGCGACGTGGTGCCGCTCGACAAGGCGATTGCACACTTCACTGAACAGACCAAACGAAGCCCCGTGTCACGCAGCTTTTCCGAACGAGGTACCGCATACGTGGCGTTGGGCGACCTGGGAAATGCCGTTGCCGACTTTTCAAAAGCCATCGAACTCGATCCGCAAAACCTGTCGGCGATCAACGACCGAGGCACCACTTACCGAAAACTCGGACAGCTTAAGAATGCGAAAGCCGACTTCGACACCGTGATCGCGCGAGGCGTGCGACACCCCGGGCTTTACACGAACCGAGGTCTGGTGTGGCTGGACATGGGCAATGTTGAGCAGGCGATGGTTGATCTGCATGTCGCCCTGGAGCTGGATCAGCGATTTGCTCCTGCCTGGGAAGCGTCCGGTGGCGCTCGCGAGGCAATGGGCGACATCCGCAAGGCGATCGACGACTATCGTATGGCGGTTGAGATCGACCCATTGTTTGCTCTGGCATGGAACAATCGTGCGTGGCTGCTGGCAACGACTCGGGATGGCTCGCTGCGGAACGGTCGACAGGCGGTTGAATTTGCTACGAAAGCATGCGAGTTGACAGGCTATCAGAAGGCCGACGTCGTCGACACGCTGGCCGCCGCTCACGCAGAAGCTCGCCAGTTTGATCAGGCCATTCGTCGTGCAAAAGAAGCCCTTGAAATCGCCAGCGACAATCAGAAACCAGGCATCGCGAAACGTCTCACCCTGTACGAAGCCGGTCAGCCTTATCGACAGACGCCGTGAGAATGCCAGTTGTCTGGAAGCCGTGTGGCCTGACTCAGAAGCCAAGCGATAGCGGCGATACCGGGCCGTCCCGACGTCCCGGTATCGTCAATAACGCCGTCTGTGAGAGCAACGGAAGTGAGCGCCAAGGAAGACTGACCAGTGAAGCAACCGCTGTTGGTCCCTCACGCACTTAATGCTCGCGACACTCTTAGTGATGATGATGATGGCCGTGGGAAGAGCTGCCGAACCCAATCCCGATTCCAAACCCCGACCGCTGACCG
>JAQBWV010000213.1 GCA_027624335.1 Planctomycetota bacterium | reverse complement strand
GTTCTTGCGGTTGTCCCACTTGTCGGCGATCGGCCCGTCCGGGACACGACCATCGAGGGGAGCATCTGCAACCTTGAACATTCCGGAAACTCCTTCGCCGATAACCGACAGGAGGGTGATTCATCTTTGCCCGACCGGGCTTGAACAACGCCAGCGTTACTGGCCCATCGCCCAGAAAACCAGACTCATATTTCCGAGAGCCAGCGCCCCCGCGAAAGCCAGTCCACCCCATTTTATCGTCGCGTTGTATTTAGGATGGTTGAGGCCAAGACTCTGAAACGCACTCGAAATGCCGTGCGAGAGATGAGCGAACAGAAATGCAAAGCCCGCCAGATAGCCAACGAACGAGATCGGATCGTGCAGTAGCGAGACAGCCTTGTCGAACGGCTCCAGACCTTCGTAGTGTGATCGATCGCGCCATTCGAGTGTGAAGTCGGCCAGGTGCAGGAGCATGTAGGCCAGCAATCCCAACCCGGTCGCCAGCATCCACGACTCTGGCCGAAAGTTGCTGATCAGGTCTTCGCGTTTCGACTGGTTTTCGGCATAACCACGACCACGTGCGATCCTGTTCTCTGTCGTCAGCGAAAACGCCAGATACAGATGCGTGAAGAAAAAGGCAGCCAAACCGATTTCGGCGATGTGCAACAGTTGTTCGTTGTCATGCAGCTTATGAGCGTAAGCGTTGTAAGCTTCCGCGCCGGCAAACAGCAGCAGATTGCCAGCCAGATGCACGACAAGGAACCCGCACAACAGCAGGCCAGTTATCGCCATCAAAAACTTCTTCCCGACGGAAGAAGACAGGGCGCAGCGCAACCAGTTCAAGGTCGGCTCCTTCACACGTCACAGGTGCCAATCAACCTCCGGGAGAGCAGCCCGGAGATAATCCGGCGGGATTATAGGGCGGTCAGCCGGTTCTTCAATGTAGCCGGACAGGCTGTTCCTGCGAGACGTGGATGTCGATTGTTGAGACGTGGTGTTCTTCCATGCTGTTGCGAATTCGTACTTAGGAATTCGGAAGCTCGACATTCAGAAACCAGCCGGCTGACGCCCAGTGATGAAACCATCTGGAAAGATTCGCCGCGAAATCGTCGTTAGTTCCTTCCGGCTGTTCTTCGGCGGCGATTTCGATCGCCGCGCCCAGCGAGTTGCCGTCGAGGATCGCTCGCAGTAACTCAAACTCGGGCCGCGAAACGATCCCTCGTCGTACGACATAGTCACGCCGCGTGATGACGAGTAAGGTTTCCTGCGGAGCGGGGATTTCCGGAGACTGCGACTGACGAACCGCAGTGAAGTATTCGTGAACGGCGAAGCTTGCTTCCAGTAATCTTAACGACGGGGCAGGGACGAAGCGGACTTCGCTGATCAGCTCGATCGGGATGGCCTGCAAGGCCTCCGGCTGCAGCGGGGTGAGTTTTTCCGGTCCGAGTCCGTCAAAGACTTCGGCGTACGCCCGCTCCAGCGTCGCCAGATCAATCAGGAAGTCCGGCCACCCTGGCTTTGGAATGTCCGCCGGCCGACCGTCGATCAGATACTGGGGAAATCGAGCACCCAGGAATCCGAGTGAGTAACTCGTCGAAGGAGACTGTTCGAAATAGCCCAGGGCAAATGTTTGAAACGTCTCTTCACCGAGTGCGAACCGTGTCGCCGGAAATTCGTCGCCCAGACATTCAATCAACCTCGCGAAATACGCGTTTCCATACACAGCCAGGCGTTCGGCGCTGCCCAGCCGGGTTGAGCGTCCGATGACCTCTTCGATCCGGGTCCCGTCGATGTCGATCTTCTGCCGGGCGGTCGAGGATTCAACACCGGCCACGATACCGTCGGGGTTCGTGATGACTTCCTGCATCCATCGCTGAAGTTGTGTAAGTGATCGCTGACCGGCCATTTACTCGACCTCGGCGGCAACGAAGACTGCTGGCTGCGGAACCGTTGCAGGTCTGGCTGCCTGTCCGGAACTCGATGCGCTGGTCCCGGACAGTTGAGTTGACTCGGATGATAAGGTCCCGGGAGCAAGCTCGCTGTTATCGTGGATGAGGTCGCGCGCTTTCAGGACTTCACCATGCACGACGTCGAAGTCTGGAATCTGAGCGTCCCATTCGAGCAGCGTCGACACGCCGCCAGTCAGACGATGAGCCAGACGGTAGAGTTCCCACACGCGGTCCGTCACAAAGTTATCGTGCGTGTCGATGATGTGAGTTCCGCAATGCGTATGCCCTGCCAGATGAAACTGAACGATCCGTTCGTGTGGTAGCGACCTGATGAATTCGATCGGGTCGAGATCGTGATTGAAGCAGCTGACGTAAACATTGTTGACGTCAAGCAGCAGCCCGCAATCGGACTCCTCCGCCATGCGAGTCACAAATTCCCATTCAGACATCGTCGAGTCTGTAAACGTGACATAGGTGCTGGGATTCTCCAGGACCAGTGGCCGTTCAAGGAAATCCTGCACAATTCGGATCCTGTCCACGACGTGTTTCAGTGTGTCTTCGTTGCAGGGCAACGGCAGCAGGTCGTGCCCATTCAGGCCGTTGACTCCGGTCCAGCAAACGTGATCCGACACCCAGGCGGCGCTGGTCCATGCTGCCAGCGTTTTGAGTTTTTCCAGATACTCAAAGTTCAACGGATCGGTCGAACCAATCGACAGTGACACGCCGTGCATTACGACCGGGTACTGTTCGGCGATCTGCTCCAGAACGTGCCGAGGCCGACCACCGGAGTCCATGTAGTTTTCCGAAATGATTTCGAACCAGTCAACGTCCGGTTGATGACGAAGGATGTGCTGATAATGGACGGTGCGTAATCCGACACCAAATCCGAGATCAGGAAGGCCAAGCCGCGCTTCCGACATGTTGAGCTCCGAACCGTGTAAAAGCAGGATGGTAACAGAACTCTCTGGTTGCAGTTTTTGCCGCCTCAGAATCTGTGAATTCTGTTCGCGGCGAGTTTTGCCTTGTTGGCGATCTGCTCTCTTGAGCCTGGTCGGCGGATGATGACACGTTCTACTGAAGTCGCGACGCCGACTCCGAAAGTCAGCCCGGGGTCGCACTGGGACAGGTAGCTGCGAGTTGGCATCAGCTGCTGCTTCTGCACGTGGCCACCGGCGTGAACTTCGATTGTTGAGCCGATCGGCGCGTCGACTTCGAGTCTGACCCAGTTGTGGCCGGTTGCCTGGTCGTTGCGAAGCAGTCGCGGTTTCTGGCCGCAGGCGGCGATGAGGATGTCCGGGTCACCGTCAAGGTCGAAGTCCGCGACAACGGCGCCGCGACCAACCATTCGTGCGAAGAAGTCAGTGCCGCACTGGTCTGCGGTCAGCGGGACAAACTCGGTCGTGCTGTCCGGGCCGCAGTTCCAGAAGAGTTGCGGCGGTTGTTCATACTGCTGACTTTCCTGGACTCGGTGGATGTCGTTTTCCAGGTGACCGTTTGCCGCGAAGAGATCCGGTCGACCGTCGAGATCGAAGTCAGCCCAGCAGACTCCAAAGGTCAGCTCCAGCCGAGTGAACGGGCCCAGACCGGTTGGCACTGCATCGTCGTGAAACTGCATGACTTTCGGCGGGGACACGTAGAGAGCAGTCATCTCGGTGGCAAAGTTTCCAACCGCAATCCCAATGGATCCGTCATTGCGGAACCAGCCGGCGTCGATGCCCATCGCCCCGCGAGCCCGTCCTTCTTCGTCGAACGCGATGCCAGCTCCGCTGCCGACTTCTTCGAACGTGCCGTTGGCTTTGTTGCGGAACAGGAAGTTCTGCACGGTGTCGTTTGACACGACGATGTCCAGCCAGCCGTCTTCGTCGAGATCGCAGAACGTCACACCGAGCGACTTAGCCACCGGCACGCCGGTCGCCGGGTTCTTAACCTGAATGCCGGCAATTTCTGAGACGTCGGTGAACTTACCGCTTCCGTCGTTTTGAAAGAGGTACGGAAATGTCCCTTCGAAAGCCGACGGGCGCCCGTACGCGCGTTCATCACCGACCAGCTGGAACGGCTGTGCCAGATCGAACTCCCGATTCCACTCGACGTAGTTCGCCACGAAGAGGTCCAGGTCGCCGTCATTGTCGTAGTCGAGAAAACCGGCGCTGATGCTCCAGGTGTCGCTTCCGCCAGCGACACTGGCCGCTTTGTCGGTTGACGACTGCGTGGTCACATCAACGAAGCGGCCGCCGTCGTTGCGAAGCAAATGATTCGAACCGACTGCCGTTAGATATAGGTCGGAGTCTCCGTCCGCGTCGTAGTCACCGACCGCCGCACCCATTCCGTAGAAGGAAAGATCGAGGCCGACTTCCTGTGTGACGTTTGTAAATTCCCAGTTGCCATCGTTTCGCCACGCAGACATCGTGGCCGGTTCCTGTGGTGTTTCGTCTTTCACGATTTCCCAGGGCCATCGTTTTCCATTGACGAAAACAATGTCCAGATCGCCGTCTGAATCGAAGTCGATCACTGCCACGCCGCCGCCCATTGATTCCGGCAGCAGTTTCTCGCCGGCGGCTCCGCTGACATGCACAAAGTCGATGCCCGATTCGGTAGTCACGTCTTTAAACGGGATGTTCGGCAAGTCGACGGTCTTGTCGCGGACCGTGTAGGTTGGTGCCGTTGGCGGCGACGTAATCTCAATCCTGTCAGGGCGATGTTTCAGCCACATGACACCAACGACAAGCGTTCCTGCGAGGGCTAACACCGCGATTGATCCCAGGAATGCCTGACCAATGACGGCGTCGTTCTGCTCGTCGTGTTCTTCGTGGGCAACGCCAGGTTCAATTTCAGACATGGTTTGAAGTCAATCGGGAGAGTTGAAGGAAGAACGAAACTCTGGAACGTAATCTCGCCTGCATACGAACTTGCCGCGAGATTGCTGGCTGGAAAGATTCCAGCGTAGAGTCAGCACGTCCGCGCGTGCCAGCCTGAATGGAGTTACCAGAAGCCGTCGTCTTCACGTTCATTCAATTCCTGAAGACAGTATTCGGCGATCCTGCTTATCAGATCATCCGGCAGGGACTCGTTGTAAGGAAACTTAATAAGGCCCTTAGTCGACTGGAGTTTCTCCAGTTCCTTACCAAATGCCTCCATCGCAGTCGCTGTTGGCGCGAAGCTGCAGTGAGCTTTGTGTGCGGAGAAAGCGAACAGAAATCGGGGCTCGATGAAGAAAGGAGTCCCCCACTTGATTGCTTCCTCGGCCTCTGGCGCGACGTTCTTGAGAATCGCATACAGCCGGCGTAAATGCGGCTGACCCTCGAACGGGGCAGCCGCGATGTACTCGGCAATCGTCGTCGGACGCTTGCTTGCCATCTCGTTTGCTTCAATTACGGACGAAGTTGCTGCGCACCTAACCAAAAATATCCATCACCGGTTTACCTTTGCCGTCTTCGGTGACATAGAACGGGCGGCCTTCGATGCCGTAGGCCGTTTTCGGGCTGATGCCCATGGCCGTCATGATTGTGGCGTGCAGGTCGGCGACCGTGACCGGATTCTCGACGGCGATCAGTGGCCGCTCCTCGGCGGTTTTTCCGTAAAGGAACCCTTTCTTAACGCCGCCGCCGAACATCACCACGCTCGTTCCGCCGGTGAAGTGTCGATGCAGACCGTAGTGTTTCAGCTCGGTGATTCTGTCAACTTTGAACGTCGCCTGATCGTTGGCGTTGGAACCGGGTTTCCCCTCAATCAACGCGTCCCGGCTGAACTCGGAAGCGATGATCACCAGGGTGCGGTCGAGCAGGCCGCAGGCTTCAAGGTCGAGGATCAGTTGAGCGATCGGGCGATCCATTTCGCTGTGCATGCGGGCCACTGTTTCGTGTCCGCTGTTGTGAGTGTCCCCGTGAAGAAACGGAACATACTCGGTCGTCACCTCGACGAATCTCGCGCCCGATTCAACCAGCCGCCGAGCCAGCAGACAGCCGCGGCCGAAGCGCCCGGTGTCGTAGATCTCGCGGCTTGCTTTCGGCTCAAGTTCGATGTCGAACGCCTGGCGATCTTTGGAACTGAGCAGTCGATACGCGTTGTCCATCGACCGAACGAGCGACTCCTGCTGGAAGTCACTGAGGTACTCGCGCTGAGGGCTTTGATCGACGAGTTTCCGGAACAGCTTGTCGCGATTCGAGAACCGACCGGCAGTCATGCCTTTCGGCGGCTGGACCGATTGTGACGCCTGCTCGGGGAACGGCAGGTTCATCGGACCGTACTCGCTGCCGAAGAATCCGGCTGTTGTGAAGGCCTTGAGTTCTTCCTTCTCGCCGACGCCTTCCAGCCGTTGACCGATATTGATGAACGGTGGAATCACCGGGTTGTTGGGGCCAAGAACTTTAGCCATCCAGGCACCCAGATGCGGACAGGCAACCGTCTGAGGCGGCACGTAACCGGTGTGCCAGTGGTACTGGTGTCGCGAGTGCAGAATGCTGCCCAGGTCCGGCTGAACGGCCGAGCGAATCAGCGTCGCCCGGTCCATGACCTGGCCGATCTGCTCCAGACCTTCGCAGATTTTGATGTTGTCAACGGCGGTGTTGATCGCCGGAAAGGTGCTCAACATACTGCTGACTTCGAGCCCCGATTCGAACGGTGAATACCGCTTTGGATCGAACGTGTCCGGAGCCGCCATGCCTCCGCCCATCCAGATGAGAATACAGGCGTCGGCTTTCGCTTCCGGCTGAGTGATTCCGTCGTCCTCTGCCAGCAATTGACGCGGTTCGCTAATCATCATCGCGGCGATACTCGCTGCCGAAAGTTGCTTGAGGAAATCGCGACGAACGACATGTTCCGGAGTGGTTGAGTCCTGTTCGAGATTCATGAATGTCTCCGTGTTGTGCTTTCCGCAGTAACGAGCAGTACATAAGTAATCACGCACTCTGTGACTACTATCGAACGAGCAGAAACTCAGGTGTCATGCACAGAGCCCACAACAGATCGACGATTTTCTCAGCCGACACGTCTTCGCCGAATAAGTCATGGAGCGTTTGACGCTCGGCGGATGTCGGATTTCGTGTCAGTGTTGAGCGAAATGTGTAATCGATCAATGCGTCGTCGTCCGGCCAGTTCCGGTCGGCGAGAATTGTTCCACCTCGTGACAAAGCCGTTGCCAGTACGTCGTTATTTGCCAGGTCGATGGCTTCCAGAGTCGTCAGCTCGTTGGGCCGTGACGAAACGATCTGGTCACGGTTGGGCCGTCCGAGACTCCTCATTAGAAAGTCGCTTTGCAGCAGTGACGCGCGAACCTTCAAGTGTGTCCCCTGCGAAGCCTGCACGAGTAGACGCGGTGCGACAGGGTTCACCGCATTCGACCACGCATCCAACGCCGGAACGACGGCTACTGGCTGCCACGTCATTTCCTGGGGTTTCCAGCGATGGACGGGTGTCTTCTCGGGAAACTCTGAGAGGTACTGCCATGTTTCATCAGAGGCGATTGTGGCCTGCTGACCGTCCGCAAGGTTGATACGCGCTTCAAAGAACAAACCTGCGGCGTTTGGTCCGTCGCCGCCATTCTTTCCGACGATGACAATCGTGTTTTCGCCTTGCCGTAGTCGTGTGGTCAGCGTCGCGGCGCCGAGCATCGTCCAATCCGTCCCTTTCCCGACCTCACCCGAGTTCACGTACAGTGTGTACCCGTTGTCGCACGTAAAGACTGCACCCGCAGATAGGATCGGCTGGTCGATCTTCACTGTTTTGTAAAAGGCGAGTTGCTCGCCAGCCGCTGGTGTGCCTTTCACGGCGGAATCACCCCAGATCCACTTTGCGGAGATGGTCGTGTTCTCAACAGTTGCTGCATCAGCTTTTCCGCGAGAGACCGGGGCGTCGAACCGGCTTGGAGCGGAGTCGGTCAGGTGCCAGACGTTGTCGACAAACTGCTCGGCGGTCATGCGCTTTGCACGAGGACCGGCAAAGACATACCCGGTTACATCGGCGTTCTGCGAAACGACTTCCGTCGCCGACTGATACGCCTGCGACGTCGCGATCAGTTCCAGCACGGACTTCAGATTGTAGCCGTCGTCCTGAAGGTGAATCGCGAGGTAGTCAAGCAGGTCCGTATTCCAGGGTTCCGTCTGCATGGCATCCAGTGGATGGACGATGCCTCGCCCCATCAGCTGAGCCCACAGCCGGTTGACGATGGTTCGGGTAAAGCGACCGTTCTCCGGATGAGTCATCAGACTGGCGAGTTGCGACAGTCGTTCGGCCGGCGCTGCTTGCGGATCAACCTGGCCGAGTTCTGGAAACAGCCACGAGGCCTGAGCTGTCTCCCCGGTCGGCTTGTCGCAGCGATGAATGTCGAGCTGTCGGCTTGAGTAAATCGCGGCCAGCCCGTACGCCTCGTTCAGTTTCCAGCGATCGATGAAACTGTCGTGACATGACGCGCATTTCATGTTGATGCCCAGGAACGACTGAGCCACGCTTTGTGCAAACTGAATCTCGATCGTCTGTCCGGCACTGACTTCGCCTCGCCACTTGATGCCGTCAATGTAGCCGCGACTGGCATCTGTCTGCGGCGCGATCAGTTCTCTCGCCATCTGGTCATAAGGTTTGTTGTCGATCAATGCCTGGTACAACCAGCCGCTGACCTGCTTTCGCCCGCCCGTAATAAAGCCGGTCCCGCCGTAGTCGTTGCGGAGCAGATCGTTCCAGAACGTCAGCCAGTGCTCGGTATACCGGATGTCGTCGGCAAGCAATTCGTGGATCATCCGGGTTCGCTTGTCGGATGACTTGTCCGCCTGGAACTCGCTCAGCACTTCGGGAGTCGGAAGCAACCCGACCAGATCGAGATGCACTCGCCGCAGAAACGTCTCATCGTCGATCGTTTTCGGACGAGGTCTTGAATTCGCTGCAAACCAGGCGTCGACAATGCGGTCGACGGGGTTACTGCGGCCTTCGACTATCGGCGGCAGTTCAGGACGCCTCGGACGAAGTGGCGGTTCGTACTTCTGCGTCGCGAACGTGAAGCCGGCGTCCCATTTCATTCCCTTGCCGACCCATGCTCGCAGCAGGGCGATCTTCTCGGGGGAAACGCGCGGCTTGCCTGGTGGCGGCATCTGCTGTTTCGGATCAGTCGACGAAATCAGTTCGAGAAAGTGGGACTCGTCAGCCTTTCCTGGCACTGCCATGTCGTCTTCCAGAAACAGCTCGCGAGTGTTCAACGAGAATCCACCTTTCGCATTCTCTCCGCCATGACACTCGACACAGTGCTGTTTCAGAATCAGCGCGATCTGATGGGCGAAATCGAGAGGCTGCTGTGTTCCGGAAGGGTCGTCCACCGCAGAAAGTAGTCTCGGAGCCGCCAGAAGAATGACGAACAGAGAAGCGATTGTGCGTTGCCAGGTAGCGAATCGATGCATGACGGATTACTCACTGAATCCGGAAGGTTGTCGTTCCACGGCTTTTCGAAGTCCGACAACGAAAAACCGACTCCACGATCGTCTGTCGTGGAGCCGGTTAATGCAATGCACTGTCGCTGACGTCTGGTTACGGAAGTTCAACCGACTTCAGCTGCAGACCTTTATCCTCGCCCTCGATCAGGACCACGGCCTGTGTCGCGTTCAGTTTGTCGAGCTGCACGACGCCCTGTAGTGAAGCAATCGTCTCGTACTTCTGCCCGGCGGTATCACTGATTCGCTCGGTGATGCCCTTGTTGCTGGCGATGTCTTCCGTACTGATCTTCATGATTCCGCGAGCGCTGTTGGCCAGCAGTAGAAAATTCCTGCCGCCCTTTTCATAGACAATCATGTCCAGCGGTCGGTTGCGGTTGCCGAGTTCCGCGATAGTTGTGCCTCGTGCTTTTTCGCCGGACTTAAGACTCGCCAGTGGAAACTTCACCAGCGGCGTGCAGACATATCCTGCCAGCAATGCTGGTTCTCCATCGATGTTAAACGGAACAAAAGTTCGAATCGCCGAGTGGCTTTCGTACTTGCCATGCGCTCCGTGGTAAATCTCAACGCGCGACCCCTGGTCGGTCGACACAAACGGAAATCCGATTTCGCGAATCGTCGATCCCCCTTGCCCCGCCGAAAGACCCGACACGATCACCTTGCCATCGACATAGGCCAGATCTGTGATGGACTCGTTGCGAGGATTGCTCGACCGCCGACCGCTCTGAACAAGTTTGTCTTCAGGAGCGTTCGGCAGTTCGACTTTCGAGAACGACACCTTCTTCAGCGAGACTTCACTGAACGCACCGCTGGCATCAACCTTCACGATCGCCGGCGTCGCGTCCGAACCACTGCCCTTCGTTACCGCCAGAAACACAGTGCCAGTCGCCGGGTTGGCTGCCAGATCATTCACGGTTACGTCCTGAGCGGCGACGTTGAAAAGTTTTCCCAGCCTTGCTCCAACATCCTTCGCGCTCAATGACACGCTTGATGGGCTGCCCTTGGAGTCTCCCGTGTCGATCGCGAAAACGGTGGCACCTTTCTGATCGCCGACGAAAACAATTCCATCCGGTCCGAAAGCCAGAGTCCCCGCTGACTGCAGTTCGGGAGTCCCTTCTTTCAAACGCCAGAGGTCCGCCGCAGTGCCAACCGACGATACAGACATCGCGGCAAGCAATGTCAAAGCTGAAAACAGGTACTTCTTCACGGGTCTTTTCTCCAAAACGATAAAGGGGAACTCGCCTGAGTTTTCTCAGGAGCTCAAAAGTAAGTTCTGCTGAATTGATCCAGAATTCCACACAGACTTAACAGAAATGTGCCATTCAGACTTGATCGCAGCGTAATCAAGTTTGCTGGTGACGCGGTGCCGCCGTTAGGCACGCCGATCCATGGTTCAACTATCGCGAACGAGCCTGAAGAATGGAGCTGAGTCCGCCATTTGGGTCGCAAAGACATGACACAGAATTCCTTGATCGCTCCAACCATCTCGTGTCAGGATGCCGTCTCGTTCATTCTGGGACGTTGTGTAAAAATGGTCTTTTGCAAAGTCGCTGTACAAACGAAATAGCGGCACCGTTGATTGACTTTCGTTTTCTTGAGCCCAACCCGCAATTGATTCAAAGCGATACCCACGTGACGAGACGGCAGAGTCTCTCTCGTCAGTAGACGTCGTATAAAGATGGTCGTTGTTCGTCGTGTTGTACAATCGAAAAACAGGAACAGAACCGGCGAGGTCGTGCGCAAACACATAG
>JAQBWV010000212.1 GCA_027624335.1 Planctomycetota bacterium | reverse complement strand
CTGGGCGCTGTGAAATCTCGCCGCCCGCCACTCCCCGCCGCCTGCTTTGTTATCTGACCGCCGTATGCAGATCGTGACGATTTGCAGATCTTTGCAGTCACAGGCGTCCTGACGATCATTGAAGCCCATGGCTCGGGCTGAGCCGTGACTGGTAGTGTCGTTGATCGGAGCCTTCAAAGCGGAAACATTGTAGGTCTGGTCAACGGTTCCGATCATTTCAGAAATGTCGTTGAGTTCCTGCGTCAGAGCGTCACGAGCGGCAGCCAGACCAACTGCGACCGCCGTGAAGATCAAGCTGACTACCAGAACGAGTTCAGCGGACACAACCAATCCAGCTTCGTCGTTGAAAAACTTACGCATTTAAGTGAGTTCCTTAAGTGAAAGTGTTGAGAGAACCAAAGAGTGAACGAGTCCATGTCAATACGAATCGCCTCCTGAAGCAGGTGTCGACCGGCCAGTCGACCCCGAAAAGTGTCCAGTTTATCCGCAACAGATAAGGCCACTGGACTGTTGGCAGCTCGCTGGCCAGCGGGCATGCCGCTCCAATTGGATATGGATGAATGCAGTGTTCGCAGCAGCTCACGAGTGAAGCTGCTTTAAGCAGGCAAAGTGACTCTGAGAATCTTACCCGTGCTTTGAACGAATCTGCTTTGAAGTCAAAAGTCGAGACCGTGTGGCTAACACGGCCTCGACCCTCTCACACACACGCACTGTGAAACACACAGTAGCGCAGCTTCTGCTCCCAAGGCGGCCTCTCACCTCCGCCAGAGGAGACACTCAAACGTGTATCAATCAGTATGTTCGGTTTAAATCATCGCATCCGCCTGCACGGCTGCTCGGAACACTTCGCCTCAGACCGGCCATTCGGTACACAAACTACCGTTGCAGTATCAAAGCGATTCGCCGTTTCGAGTCGAATCGTCTCGGGTCGGGCAAGTGCTCTTGAGTGTCTGTCTTGAGCAGGCTCTCAGTTGCGATGAACCGATAGAAAGCACTCGCTATGCCATTCCGCCCGCAGCGGGGCGAGCGTTACAGGCAACGGGACCGGTTCCACCTGCCAGGTGGAGCGCAACTACCAGCAAAACAACGGATTTCCGTTGTCCGCGAGTTGCGAGGGCAGGTTTGAATTCTGTGCTGCGCCGTATTGCGTCAAACTGTGAGTTGATCAGGTTTGACAACAGCGTGCAAAGGCTCCGTGTAAACCCCAATTGACATGTCACTCCACGCGTATGGCATGGGCGACCTGGGTGAATCCTGAGACCTGTGCATAACTCGCTGATACGACGTAAGTTCCGGTATCGAGTCTCCCATAAGTGCCGGCTTGACAACTCATTCGAGTTCGACAGCACAGAAGTGCAAGTCCCGTTCCACACTAAAGAATGGAAGGTTCATTCTGGGGACAACGCGCGGAGAAGCACCATTGTCCATTGTCTTTGCGGTGTGCCGCTTGACGACCAGGGAGTGCGTGCCAGCTCGGGAACGCGTTACGATTCGAAAGTAACGACATCGACACTGGAGCGGCGATCGTATCTCAACGGCGGGCGAGCTCTTACATGAACCGCCAGGTGAGCAATCGTCGTTCGATCAATTCGGACACAGGGAAGCGAGGCCGATATCATGAGACTACTTATCACCGGCGGCGCCGGATTCATTGGCAGCCACATTGCGGATCAGGCACTGGCACGGGGATGGGATGTCGCCATCGTCGACGACCTGAGTACTGGTCACCGCGAAAACATCCCTGACGGGGCAGTCTTTTACGAAACAGATCTTCGAGTACGTGATGCCGTCAATGACGCGTTTCGCGACTTCAAGCCGACCGCAGTCAGTCATCAGGCGGCACAGGCCAGTGTCGCCGTGAGCGTCCGCCAGCCAGTTCTCGATACAGAGATCAACGTCATCGGCTCGCTGAATGTCATCGCAGCCAGCATTGAACTGAACGTGAAACGATTCGTGTTTGCGAGCACCGGTGGCGCTATTTACGGAGAAGTCCCGGAAGATACGCGAGCCACTGAAGATACGCGGCCAAACCCGCTTAGCCCGTACGCCGTCAGCAAGCTGGCTGTTGAGCACCACCTCGCCGCTGCGAGTTACGAGCACGAATTGCCGTTCACCATACTTCGATACGCCAATGTTTATGGCCCTCGTCAGGACCCGCATGGAGAAGCAGGCGTCGTCGCCATTTTTCTCAACCGTCTGAAAGCGGGCGAAACGATTCAGATCAACGCTCGCAAAACAACGGGAGACGATGGCTGCATCCGCGACTACGTCTTCGTCGGCAACGTTGCTAATGCCAACATCGCGGCTGTCTCCAGAGCTGAGCTGCCACCTGTCATGAACGTTGCCAGCGGAGTTGCCACGTCAACCAGAGCGCTGGCCGACGCTCTTGCACGGGCTTTGCAGAGGACTGCTGACATAACGTTCGCACCGCGCCGCCCCGGTGACGTCGAGCGATCGGTACTTGCTCCGGAATTGTTCGCCAGTCACGTTGAGCCAATCGTCCCGCTATTCGAAGGCTTGAAACTTCTCTGCGATGAACCGACCGGGTGATCCTGAC
This sequence comes from Planctomycetota bacterium, assembly GCA_027624335.1. Classification (GTDB taxonomy): domain Bacteria; phylum Planctomycetota; class Planctomycetia; order Planctomycetales; family Planctomycetaceae; genus JABMPE01. Next base: position 8,544 of record JAQBWV010000212.1, on the reverse strand, counting down.
AACAATGTTCTGGAGAATGTGAACGTGCTCGTGAGGTTTGACTTTACCTCACCCGGTCACAAATGAGGCATTTGCGACTGGTATTTCACGGGACGAGCGACGGCGCGGTCCACAAGCATTCCATAAAGTACTGAGGCCATCGAGTCAGATGCGGATATACAGACCGCGGCGATACATCCACAGGCAAACGCACCACATGGCGAACAGGCGAAGCGAGTAGTCCAGCACCGGGGCGTAGACGAAAGAGTCGGCGTTCAGCCACCAGCTCAATCCGTCTGTCCAGCCAGCGATCTGATCGACAGTCTTAGCGACGACATGCATCGCTCCTCCGATCCAGCCCTTGAACAGCTGAGCCATGCAGTACATCGTGATTGAATTCAGCCCGACGATCGCCAACGGCACGACGATGCGGCGACAGCCCATGATTTCAACCAACCAGTAGAAAAACCCGAGCATCCAGAACGTCCAGCCAGCGCTGAACACAGCCCACGTCGGAGTCCAGATTCGCTTGACGGTCGGACAGATCGACCAGGAATACTCATGCAGTTGTTTTTGCAGGCCGATCGGCAGCCATTGCGTCGGCCAGATCGTCGTGTCAGCGGCCATGGCAATTCCGAAACACGAAAGACCGGCGAGAAACAGCCAGCGCAGTCGTGCTCCGTCGTCGCGGTCGCTTCGCAGGACGATTCCGGCCATCAACCCGAAGATCATTGTCGCCAGAGACGGAATGAAATTCAGCGTTTGATAACCGCCGCGATTCGCCCAGAACCCCTTGCCATTCCATTCCGGTTCCCGCTCTTCCATCCGAGGAAGCTGGTTCAGAATTTCGCGATCGACCTGCGCCGCCGCGTTCGTGTGTTTGTTCCAGTGTGCCGCCCAGCCCTGAAACTGAGACCAGTCGAGCTCGGCCAGGCCCGGCTCTGCTGAATGTTCGACGAGATACTGCTTTGTCAGTTGAACTTCCGGCTGATCAATGGGTTGCAGCGTGAACCACGCTCCGTAGCCGATCAGAATCGCTGCCGCACAACCGGCAAGGGGCTTCAGACTGAGCCCTCGCAGCAGGTACAGAAACAGATATCCCAGACCAATCTGGGACAGCACGTTCACGAACGTGAAGTGTATTCCGCTGACGGACGACGACAGAGCGACTCCCAGACCGATCAGCACCAGCGAACGCCAGGCGGCATGCAGGAGTCCCATCGTGCCGGAGCGGCCTTCAGAATCCCGTCGCGCCGTCGAGAACGGCAGCGACACGCCGACCATGAACATGAAGCTTGGCTGGATCAGATCCCAGAACGAGCACCCGGTCCACTCGACGTGCGAAAGCTGATACCCCAACGTGTCCCAGACGGCCCGCCAGGCACCCGCCCACTGTGTCCCGTCGAACTGAGTCAGCACTTCCTCACGGCCTGCGATTCGAGTTAAAGCCAACCCGCTGGACGCCATCAGCAGCATGACGAACCCGCGATAAGCATCGAGCGACATGAGCCGGGCTGGTTTTTCAATGGACATGATTGAACACGCTTTCGAAACGGATGCCGCCAGACTCGATTGAGGACTCATTCGAGTGTAGTTCGTAAATCGCGGCAAGGCTGTAACGAGTTTTCGGAATCTGCCGAACCTGCGGGATTGACCGGGGCAGACTTCTCATGGAGAACGGCTCAGGCTATACCGAACGGGCAGCCGCCTACGCTGCCGGGAACGAATTGGCAGGTCACGAGACATTGGAAAACATATTTCGAAATGCAGAACTCAGCGGCAAATTCAGATGTCGTTTCGAGACTGGCCCGCTTGCCGGTCATCGCGCTGACGGTGGGAGATGCCGCCGGCATCGGCCCGGAAGTCCTGGTGCGAACTGCCGCCAGTGAAGAATTGCGGGCTATTTGTCGACCGGTCGCCGTTGGGCATCCGAAAATCTTCGCCCGGGCGGCTCAACTCACAGGCGTGTCGCTGGACGTTGTGCCGGTTTCCGGATTCGATGCATTGCAGACTTCCGACGCACTTTGGTCGTCCAACTCTGACCACAGTGTTCTGCCCTGCATCGTGGCCTGCGATGATGATGTCGCCGACGTCCCGTTCGGCAGTATCGATAAGCGAGCAGGCCAGGCCGCCTATGACTGCCTTGTCGCTGCCACGAAGGCTGCACTTGCAGGACACATCAATGCCATCACCACCGCACCTCTGAATAAGGCAGCACTTCGAGCGGCTGGTTTGGATTATCCGGGTCACACGGAGATCCTGGGAGACGTCTGCGGCGTCAACGAGTTTGCCATGATGCTCTATCTGCCTCAGGGAGACGTCATCCGCTCGCCGCGCGGCCTGGGCGTCGTCCATACAACACTGCACACGTCGATTCGCAGTGTGCCCGACCTGCTTACGGTCGACGGGATTGCCGGGCGGGTCCGACTGATGGACTCGTTCATGCGGCGAGTTGGCTGCGAATCTCCACGAGTCGCCGTCTGCGCTCTGAATCCCCATGCAGGTGAAGACGGCCTGTTCGGCGACGAGGAAGCCAACCTTATCGCGCCTGCGGTAGAACAGTGCGTGGCCAGAGGCATCAATACGACCGGTCCGCTGCCGGCCGACACGCTGCTCCGCAGAGCGGTGGGCGGAGAATTCGACGGGATCGTCGCGATGTACCACGATCAGGGCCACATCGCGCTGAAGCTGATCGGGTTTGATCGAGCGGTGAATATCACGCTGGGTCTTCCGATCGTCCGCACAAGTCCCAGCCACGGCACGGCTTTCGATATTGCCGGACAGGGTGTCGCCTCAGCCGAAGGTATGATTGAAGCGGCGAAAGTCGCTATTCAATTGTCGCTATCTGCCGGCTCCTCAACGCGTTAAAGCGATCTTCCGAGGATTCGCGGGCCGCAGTTATACTCCGCAGCCACACCACGCAAGCCAGTGGTGGTCTTCCAGAAATAACAGACTGTCGGAATTCGTTCCGACACGCTTTTCATACGGCAACAGCCAGATTTGGTCTCTCTGGATTCGGCGAGGCCCGCGACGTCAGGAAAGGATTCCGATGCGTACTATTGCGGTCATGAACCAGAAGGGTGGAGTCGGTAAAACCACCAGCAGCGTGAATCTGGCTGCCGGGCTGGCTCGCAAAGGCAAACGAGTTCTGTTGATAGACCTCGATCCACAGGGCCATGCTTCGCTGCATCTGGGCTACGAGGCTGTCGGCAACATCCCCACGATCTACGACGTCTTCTCCAGCGTCAGGACGATCGGCGAAGTGCGACACATGGTTAGTGACAACCTTTGGGTTGCCCCGTCGAATGTCGATCTTGCCGCCGCTGAACTGGAACTGGTCGACGCGCCGAATCGCGAAACCGTACTTCGCGATGCGCTGAACCTGATTGCCGATTCCAACGCGTTCGAGTACGTGATCATGGACTGTCCACCATCGCTGGGCGTCCTGACCGTCAACGCGCTGACGGCCGCATCCGAAGTTTTCATTCCGCTGCAGCCACATTTCTTTGCGTTACAGGGCTTGTCAAAATTGCTCGCAACAACGGCGCTCGTCTCGCGACGCCTGAACCGAAATCTCAAAGTCACCGGCATCATGCTGTGTCTGTATGAAACCGGAACGCGGCTGGCTTCGGACGTTTGCGACGACCTGAACGACTTTCTGACTCGCAGCAACGGTGACAATCCCTGGTCCGGCGCGAAGATTTTCGACAGCAAAATTCGGCGAAACATCAAACTGGCAGAAGCCCCCAGCTACGGTCTTTCAGTTTTCGACTACGCCCCGAAGTGCAATGGCTCCGAAGACTACGCCAACATGGTGGACGAAGTCCTTGCCATGCCGATCCCGCTCCAGCAACCAATCAACATCGCGGCGTAGTTCAGGCTCCGCCTGACGAAGTCGAAGACGCGCAGGAGTGTCGTTCAGGCCCTTCGCTCTAATTCGGATCGGGCACCGGCATTGAATCGAGTACGGCCTGAAGTCGCTCGCGAGCCGCCGCGGACTCGTTCGAATCCTCTTCCACCGAAATAGCCTGTTGTTCGAGCAAGTCTGCTGGCACGTGATACAGCTTGCCGCTGCCATACAGCTTGAACTGCTTATCGCGAGCGAATCGTTCCATCGTGAACTTCTCTTTGTCCCAGCCCGGTCGCGGGTCGTAGTGACAGAATACCCATTCGCGAGGTGTACCTGTCTTCCCCATCAGCTGCGGGTAAAAACTTCGCCCGTCTATCTGGACGTCCTGCGGGACTGACTTCCCAGCCGTATTGAGCACTGTCGGCAGGAAATCCGTAGAGTCGATCAGGTCATCATTGATGCCGGCCTTGATATGGCCCGGCCAGCGAGCGATCAACGGTACGTGAGTCCCCGCGTCTTTCGTGTTTCCCTTTCCGCCAACAATCTGTCCGAAACTGGTTTGGGAGACGACTCGACGATCCGTACCGTTGTCGCCGTAGAACAGGATCAGCGTGTTGTCTTTCAAGCCGAGTTCGTCGACGGAATCCACAACTCGCCCGACGATTTCGTCCATGTAAGCCACCATGTCCGGAAAATATTTCGTGTCGCCGCCTGTTGTGTCCTGCGGTGGGTGCATCTTCTCTTCAATGCCCCAGTCTTTGCTGCGAGGTGTCGGCACGAACGGCCAGTGCGGCAGCGTCATCGGATAGTAGACAAAGAACGGTTTGTCATCGTTCCGGTGACGCTGCATGTAGTCCTGAATGAATTCGACCCAGAGGTCCTCGCCGTACTTGCCCTTCGTGTCCGTGCGAAACCTGCCGTTCTGAAAGATCACCGGATCGGCATAGCGAGGCCCCTTGTCTTCAGTATGAGCCGTATGCCAGAGCGAGTACTCATCGAAGCCCGCTTCGGATCCCTTCATGCCCTTTCCACGTCGCAATTCCGATCCTGGATAGCCGGGGGGGTCATAACTCTGCAGCTGCCACTTGCCGGCGATGCAGGTGTTGTAACCGGCTTCTTTCATCCAGTGCCCAAACGTCTTCGCTTTGGGATCCAGGCAACCGAAATACAACCAGTTCCGATTGTTATAGAGCCCCGTCATCAACTGAATGCGAGTGTTCGTGCACAGCGGCTGAGCATACGCCTGAGTGAATCTCTGCCCTTCAGCGGCAAGCTGATCCAGCCGCGGAGTTCGATAACTGGTCCCCCCATAACAGTTCAACCCTTCTACGCCGATGTCGTCGGCCATGATCAGAATGACATTCGGCTGCTTCGCCGCTTCGGCCGACAGTCCTTGCCCGGCGGTCACCAGCAGCATCGCCAACAGCGCTATTGGCCAGACAAGGACATCTCGCCGGAACGATCGATGGCCAAACAACTGCATTTGAGCAATCCGCATACTGAAACTGCACTTTCTCTCTAAGGAACGCGTCGGGATTAACTTCCCGATTTCAAACCGCGTCATTCCCGCGCAGGCGGGAAACCAGTCGTTTTTTTACCACGCTGCCAAACTCACTGGGTTCCCGCTTGCGCGGGAATAACTAAAACGACTCAAGCCGTCGTTGAAATCGGGAAGTTATTTCGGAAACGTTCCTCAAAGCACTTGTCGAAAACGAAAACGTACGATGGCCTTCCAGGGCCGACGTACAAAAACACTGAACTGATTGTCGACAGGAACCTGGTACACGTTCCACGAAATGAGGGACGATATTCTGAATCGGGTGGCTGGGCTCTCAACACGTCGCTGCTTCAACGCCCGAATAAATGCTTACCAAGAAACTCGAAGCCTCGCCGGTTGACGTCTTCGATAATTTTCGGATCGCCGCCGCCCAGGCCATGTTCGCCGTTCGGCACGGTCAGCATAACGTGCGGGACGGAATGCTTCCTGAACTCGTCGGCCATCATTGTCGAGAGAACGTAAGGTACGTCTGTGTCGACGGTGCCGTGAATCATCGCCGTCGGCGGGTAATCGCTGGTGACATTCCTGACCGCCATGTACGGATAGAACTTTTCCGGTTCCTGATGCGGATCCCAGCCACTGATGACGTTTGGAAAAGTCCCGGTCTGCCGCGAGTACTGGTAGAAGATCCCACCGTCACCCTTGCGATCGCGCGAGTCTGAAATCGGCGTCCCGTCGATCTGCTTCCACGCCTCCTGCTCACTGATTTTGCGGGCGTTGTGGCGTGGATGCGGACTCGGTTTGCTGTACCACTCGCCGACCAGGTCGCCATACCCCCAGAACGAAAGCAGCACCTGCACGCGCGGCTTCACTCGATACCCTGCCGTCAGCGTCATGTAGCCGCCCGCCGAACCTCCCGTCACGGCTATGCGTTTCGGATCGAGATGAAACTGTTTGGCACCGTCGCCGCGGATCCAGCGAAACGCATCTTCCAGATCTTCAATGATCGCTGGCACCTTCGTCTCTGGAGCGAGTCGGTAATCGATCGAAACCAGAGCACAGCCATTGTCCCTGGCCCAGTCACGAACTCGACCGCTGATGCCTTCGCGATGTCCCATAATCAAAGCCCCGCCGTGAATCCACACAACGACCGGCAGCACTTCGTCGGTTGCGGGTCGATAAACATCGGCGTGAATCTTCAGATCGCCCACCTGCTTATAGACGGCGGTTGTCTTCTGGAAATCATCCTGCCCGAAACAGGTCGAGTGAACGATCAGCAGCAGGAATGCGAAGGTGGTTACTGACGCGCGGCTCATGGTTGTCTCCTGAAACAAAGTCACGGGATCAAACAACGTAACACCCCACTGGCAGATCTGGAATCAATCGGCCAGCCGACCGTCCGACTCCGTCACCGGAAACCACTGAGAGCTTGCCGAAGTGCCCCTGCAAAAAAAGTGGCTCTCTGTAACTTTTCAGAAATCGACCAAATTTCCAGAGATCCTGCTTGCCGCGCCATCGTTTAGCTATCATAGTGATATCACTTCGATATCTTTCACTCAACCGGTTTTCGGAGAAACACTGCCATGAATCAGGAACGCACCTATCGACCTGTCAGCGGCTGGCTGCCGCTGGCGTTCAGTCTGGGATTGCTGCTCGGCGGACCGTTGCTGGTGATCTACACCGCAAACATGTATTCGCCATCGCCGCCATTAATCATTCTGGGCGTTCTGATGGTCCCAACAGCTATCGTGATGCTGTTCGGCTTTCAGGCGATCGCACCGAATGATGCGCGAGTCATGCTGCTGTTTGGCGGCTACCGCGGATCCGTGAAGGAATCCGGATTCTTCTGGGTCAATCCGTTCTATTCGAAGAAACAGATCACGCTGCGTGTCCGCAACTTTGAAACCGGCTGCATCACGACTCCGGAATCGAAGGACCAGATGGGGAAGATACTGCAGCACAAGAGCCGGTCGTCGAGTCGCCCGTCGAAGGTCAATGACCGTGATGGCAACCCGATCGAGATCTCCGCCGTGGTTGTCTGGAAAGTTGTCAACACGGCTGAAGCACTGTTTGAAGTCGACGATTATGAGGACTTCATGGCCACACAGAGTGAATCGGCACTTCGCAGTCTGGCAAGCCGGCACCCTTACGACAGTGAGGACCACGAAGTCTCTCTGCGTGGCAACACGATCGAAATCTGCGATCAGCTTCGGCAGGACATCCAGGAACGGCTCGACAAAGCCGGAGTGGAAGTAATCGAGGCACGCATCAGCCATCTGGCGTACGCTCAGGAGATTGCTGCGGCGATGCTGCAACGCCAACAGGCAGGTGCGGTGATCGCTGCTCGAACAAAGATTGTTGAAGGTGCGGTCACGATGGTGCAGATGGCGCTGGAGCATCTGGCAAAAGAGCAGATCGTCGAACTGGACAACGAGCGTCGAGCGACCATGGTGTCCAATCTGCTCGTCGTTCTGTGCAGCGACCGCCACACGCAACCGGTCATCAATGCCGGGTCACTGTATTAGAGTCCGTTGAAAACGGTGTGCCGCTGGCTCTGCCAGTGCCCGCTACCTGCAAATCCAAATGTAAAAAGAGCACTGGCGAAGCCAGTGGCACACCGGATTTCAATTCGCTCGACATTTTCAACGGCCTATGAAAGCGGCGACAGGTATTTCGTTACGACCAGACTCGAAGGATTCGATTCTGTTGCGGACGACACCGTCTCGACGAGATCGTCAGACCGCGTTGCTTGAAAGTTTGAGTGCGGAGGGAATCAGTGGCACGTACGTCATTCCTGTTTCGAACAGATCCAAAGACGCTGGACGCGATCCGTCGCTGGGCCGACGACGAATTCCGTAGCGTCAATGGTCAACTGGAATACGTACTTCGCAAAGCCCTGCGCGACGCCGGGCGGCTTCCGTCCGATGACGAACCCCAAAACGACGACAGCAACCCGACTGATACCCTGGAAGCCTGAGCCCTTCGCAACAGCTTCGCCAGTTCAGGGGCACTGCTCCCGTCAGCTCAAGCATTGATCTCCGCGCAGGCGGGAAACGAGCAGTTAACAAAGCCGACGCTGCTTGAGCTGGCTACCCTACAGCCATGACATGAAGTTCCGTAGTAGCTCCATAGGCTGGGTCTCGACCCCGTGGTTTATACATAAGTAGCCATCTCGCTCCGCGAGATGAGCCGGCGTCATCAACAAGCACGCAACTTC
>JAQBWV010000211.1 GCA_027624335.1 Planctomycetota bacterium | reverse complement strand
ATCGGTAACTGATCGTCAGCAGGTACGACTTCTTCTCCGCAGGAAGCTGTTTGCCACGATACTGACCGCTGAACGAAATCGACTCAAAATTCGGCCCCGCCACCGTTGTGACTGCCTCTTCAAGTTGACTCCACGTGACGGATTCGTCGAGGACGAAGTTCAGGTCGCGAGTCGACGCAGGGAATCGAGGCAACTCGACAAACTCGGGTCGCAGATTGGCGGAACTCTCCAGCAGCGAGAGGTCGACTTCGGCAACGACACAGACGTCGCGCAGTCCCAGCTGATCTGTTACCGAGCGATCCAGTTCGCCGAACCAACCCCAGAATTCGCCGTTCAGCAGAATCTCGGCGCCACGGCCTTTGACAAACTGAGCAACGTCACTCGGTCGCACCGAGATTGTCGACGCTGAATTCACGCGAGCGGCCATCGCCAGGAGCTGCCCCTTCATCTCGACGAGCGAGCAACCGCTGATCATGCCGACGACTTTCGGTTCGGCCGCAGGGTTACCGGGATCTGATGCCAGGAAAACCGAGGCAATCTCAAACAGCTGAGCGTTGAAGCTGCCGTGCCGTTCGTTTTCACGACGAGCCTGCAGCAGGCTTGGAATCAGACTCTGCCGCAGAACGTTTTCATGGCGTCGCGATGAGTGATCAACGCTCAACGTTGTTTCAAGCATTCTGGGTGTAAAGAGCCCGTTCAGTTTCTCGTCGGTAAACGTCATCGTGACGGCTTCGAAGTATCCACTGGCTGTCAGAACCTCGCAGACTCGATCGATCACGCGATCTCGCAGCGACTTCTGACTGACTGCCAGCGGGACAATCGCATTTTCGGGAATCTTCTCGTAGCCGTAAATCCGAGCGACTTCTTCCAGAAGATCGGCTTCGCGGCTAACGTCACGACGGCGCCAGCTGGGAGCGATGAACGAAGCCTCTTCGCCAGTCGCTTCGCCGTGCAATTCCATGCCGAGCGCCGCGAGGATCTGCAGCGATTCCTCTCGCGGAACATCGACCCCCAGCACTTGTTTCGTTCGGGCGAATCGCAACGTCACTGGATCAGGAGCGGCAGGCGGTTGCTCACCGGCCCAGATGGAACCCGCCAGCAGTTCTCCACCGGCGAGTTCCAGGATCAATTCACAGCAGCGACGACTCGCCCAGTCGAGCTGGTGCGGATCGATACCTCGCTCGAATCGAAACGACGAATCACTGTGGAGATTCAATTCGCGAGCTGTACCGCGGATGGACTTCACTGCAAAGTCAGCGACTTCGACCAGGACGTTGGTTGTGCGGTCGCTGATTTCGGTCGTCGCTCCGCCCATGACGCCGCCGATCGCAACCGGCTTCTCAGCATCGGCGATCACGCACATGTCGGACGTCAGCTTGTATTCTTTGTGGTCAATCGCTTCGATCGTCTCGCCATCCTTTGCCCGCCGCACGACGATGCGGTTCTCCGCGAGCTTATCAAAGTCGAATGCGTGCAGCGGCTGGCCGCACTCCATCAGCACATAGTTGGTGATGTCGACAATGTTGTTGATCGGTGCAATGCCGATAGTTGCCAGTCGATTTCGCATCCACTCGGGGCTCGGCCCGACTTTGACGCCTTTGATCACGCGAGCGATGTACCGATGGCACACGTCCTCACATTCAATCGACACCGACGTCGCAGCGCCAACTGGCTCGGCGCTTTCGACGGGTTGAGCGGGTGAAATCGTTAGCTCGTCGTCAAAGCAGACGCTGATTTCCCGAGCGACGCCGATGTGACCAAGACAGTCCGGTCGGTTACTCGTGACTTCCAGATCGATCGCCAGATCGTCGCCGACCTCGTCGATCCCTTCGAGGTTCAGCCCGGTCATCATGAGCTTATTGGCCACTTCCGCCGCCGAAGCGGTCGGCTTGACATACTCCAGCAGCCAGTCCCAACTGACGATCATAACAGTACTTCCGACGATTGATCTGATGAGTGTGTGATTCATAGGGCCGGTTCCCACCGGCCAGAGGATGCTCTTTCTTCGACCGGCAGGAACCGGCCCTCCAGCCACGCGAATCAAATCTGGCTCCGCGATCGCTCAAAGTGACCGTTCCCTGACGCCAATTTGAGCGACAAATCTAACGCTCAGCCGAAGACTTTCACAGCCGGCATGACGATCGAGGATCCGTGTGTCAGACGGTCCGCCTCAGCGTGGGTGTCACAGCCAGCATGGCTGTGACACCCACGGAGATTCCGAATCGCTGGCGGTCTGGTGCACCGTGTGTCAAGCTTTTCTTCGGGAATGGTTGCTTCTTCAAATCAAACTGAAAGTGACTCATTAGATGCGAGCGTGCTCAGTCATCTGTTTTCTTCTCACCTTTGCCTTGGTTCGGATTGCGATTGGCGTAATTCGCGAAGAGACTGCCGGGACCGATGACTTTTCTGAGTTGTGGGGAGCGTCCGTCGGCGCATTCTTGCCATCCCTGCTGACATTGATTGTTGGATTAAAGCTGTGGAGCAAATCACAGAAGAAACCTTCGCCGAACGCACAGCAACCCGAAACAGAACGGAATGAAGCTGGTCCGTTAACTTCTTCCACACAGGGGAACAGTCCACATGCCCCGGTCCGCCTTAAAATGACTCGACGTCGGTTGATCACCCTCTCATTGTTGTGGGGCGGTATTTCATTTTCTGTTGCCTTTGGGACGTTCGGTTACTTGTTCAGCACGAGTCAGTTGGACCCACTGGCCGCCACGATATTTCCATTGTTGGAGCAGGAACTCGCTTCCGCCACTGCTGCCAGTGTCTTAATACTCGCTCCCGGTCCCATCGTTTCGGTAATTGTCGGGCTTCGATATCGCTCGTGGCTTGTTGGTGGAGGAATAGCAATCGTCTACGCCTCGCCAATTCTGACGGTCGCAATTGCAGTCATGGCTCGGTAGCTAACGCGGGGTGGCCCGTCCACTTGTGGTCGGGTGCTGCAGGCACAGGACGCCTTTCCCTCAATCAACAATACACCAAACGACGTTGGACTCATCATCGGTCGTCACGGCTTTCCGGACTCGTACCCGCCTGCCTCGCTGAAGCCAGAACTCCATCACCCGAAAATGCGGCCTGCTCCTAACGCAGGAACTCTGGCCGCCTTCGAATTCAAAGTTCGTCGTGAAAGGATGACGCGATGGACAGTGTCTACATAGAAACTTCGATTGTCAGCCATGCTTCTGCCCGGCCGAGTTTCGATACTCAAATCGCCGCTATTCAGCGTCAAGCTCGGACGTGGTGGTCAGTCGAACGGCCCAACTTTGAGTTGGTCACATCGCAACTTGTGATCGACGAGGCATCGGCTGGCGACCCGTTGGCTGCGGCAGACCGATTGAAACTGCTTGACGGCTTGCCAACTGTTCCAATTGACGACGACGTCCGAGCCTTGGCTCGAGAGATGGTGTCCGCGTCTCTTATGCCGCACAAAGCGGCTGCAGATGCTCTTCACGTTGCCGCTGCTGCAGTAGCGGGGATACAATACTTGTTGACGCTCAACTGCAAGCATATCGCCAACGCTCATGAGCTTCCCCGAATTTACCGTATGTTGGATAAACGAGGGTTTGGCCGACTATTGATATGTACGCCTGCCGAATTCCTTGGCGGAGTCAATGACGATGAACCCGATTCTTGATGAACTGCACGCGGTCCGCGAAAAACTGTTGCTTGACGCTGGCGGAACGCTCGACGCATTGGTTGACCGTCTACAAGCCGAAGAGCACAACTCAGATCGGCCACGCTACGAAACACGACGAACAAAGCGTTCAACCGGAGCGGCGGTCGATACTGGTTCCGGGATTCCAAGTCACACGCCGCCGCCCGGTTAACCGTTGCACACGGAGCCGCGGGCCGCGCGGATCCTGAAATCAACGTCGTTCGCCGCGGCCCGGTGAACGGGAACGGGGACGTTGGGCATTCAATCCATGAACCGCGAATGAACGCAAAACGACGAAAGACTCCGAAGCCTCTCGCTGCCACCGCAAAGGTGGATTCAGCAATGCGTCATCCTTTCGTCTCGCCGGGTGGCACAGCCAGCATGGCTGTGTGCCGCAGGCACAAGATGCTTCACCGTCAGCTCACGATGAAAGCTTCACTGCAGTGTAACTCGCACCGTCATAAAGAAGCATCGTGTCGGTTCGCGACCCGCCCATTCCGTGTTCCACTGAACCGTCTCGTTCTGCTGACAGGTCTGTGAGCAAACGGTTCACGTGGTGAGCGGAGCGGGACATTCGCCGACTCAGTCACTCCTCCGCGCAGGTTCGTATCGGGTGTCGCGTCCTTTGCCGGTCGTCAGCTCGATGCGAACCAGTTTCTTGACATTTGCGCAGGCATCAAGCTCTGCCGTTCGACAGGCGGCCGCATCGGGGATCAGGAATCGGAACGGGCCGCCCGCCGAATCAGGCAGTGCCTGGCCTTCCAACTGGAACAGGATCAGCCCGGTGTCTCGAACGTCGGCCAGCGGAAGGCTCGCGGAGAACCCGTCCGCCGAATGAAGCGTGACGTGTGTCGCCGAGTCTTCCGGCGGCGACTCGTCAAGCAGACCGGCCAGACGCACTGCCTCTCCCTGTCGGTGCGTGGCGACGGAACTGATGTCAGTGATGCGGGCCGCAGCCGGAAGACTCGCCAGTTCTTCGCGACTGAAGCTGCGCGATTGGCGAGTCTCGCCATCAATGACGATTCTGGATGCATTCATTCCTCAACAGCTCCCTGCTTCGCCAGCGACCGCTGCTGAACTCGGTTTACGCTTCATGATTATCCGGATTCGGCTCCAAAATTGCCGCGATCATTTTACGCGGAAAGTGTCGAGACTTTGCAGTCAGACGATTTACTGATTCCGATTCCGCGCCGACACCACCGTCGAAAGGCTTTCGGTATTTACCTTTGGCTGTCAGGATCTGCTGCACGCACCCTGCCCCGAAGACTGGACGAAGGAAACTCAGAGAATGTATCGACTACCCGCTCCTTTGCTTCTCACGCTTGTCTTCGCGACGTCCGCTGCGAATTTCGCTTCCGGCCAGGACGCCTTATCCGCTGGTCCTGCTCAACAACAGCCGCTTCCGATTCGAACGTTCTTTGTCACGCGCTCGCTGGCTCACGAACAATTGATTCCGTACCTCGAAACGGCTCGTCCACAAATCGTTCAGGTCGGAAACTACGGGGCGATGTTTCACGGTTACGCCGACAACCCGAAGTCGACAAAAACGCCGATGATGCTGCCGGTCGCTGGCGAGCGTGCAGCGCTGGATTTTCAGCGGAAGCTCAACGCCCAGGTCCACAAACTCGGGCTCACGGTCGTCGGACATTTCCGACTCACCAAAGTCATGGCAGACTGGACGGAGCAGTCCGGCTTCGTCGATTACTACAACAATCGCTGGCCTGCCGATCTGCTGGGACCAAAGCCGCATCCGCAACTCGTCGAAATGCTGCAGCGCGACTCGGCCGGTGTCCCGATACAGCTCTCCCGTTACGACAACGCGCAGCTGGCGTTATGCCTGTCGAGTCCTCACGCGCGAACAATGCTCAAACAGATGCTGAAATGCGCGGTTGATCACGGGGTCGATGGAGTCATCACGACGTACAACTACCGGCAGAGCTGCGTTTGTTCGTACTGCCAGGCGGCATTCAAACAGTGGCTCGCTCAGCGACTAACTCCACAACAACTGCGTGAGCAGCTGAAGATCGACCAACTCGACGAGCACCGCTTCGACGCGATTCCCGTCAGCATCCCTGGCTATCCCGATCCGGCACAGGCCACCGATCTGGACTGGCTGGCCGCGCGGTGGGGTGCCGAACACTTCAAGCGAATGTACGACGACATCTTCCTCGACTATGGCCGGTCGCTTCGCAGTGACCTGCTGGTCGCGCAGTGGAACCACCTCAGCCATGTCAGCCTCAAGGAAGAGCGGATGTTTCTTCCGCAGTCTGCATGGGGGCGGGGTGAAGACTATTTCTGGTACTCCGGCGGCGCCTCGTTCGTCGGGAAGAATCTCAACCTGAGCGAAGGCAAGGCCGGCGACGCCTGGTTGAGTTGCCTTTACGTCCGCGAGCTGTCGGGCGGCAAACCCTTCGTCATGGGCAAGTACGACGGCATCCGTCTGGCCGCGAGCATGGCCGAAGGCTACGCCATGAGTGGACTCGGCATGGGTCGTTACATGCGATTTGAAAGTCCGGTCGGTTTCGAAGTTCTGACTCGCTACACAAAGTTCATGCATCAGCATCGCGACCTGTACGACGGCGCAGAAGCCGTCGCCGATGTGGCTCTGGTACTGCCTCGCCAAAGCGTGTGGAATCGACGACCGGAAGCTCTGGACGCCTTCCGCGATCTCGGACAGGCACTCGTCGAACGTCAGGTTCTGCTGGATGTCGTCGCGGATGAGAATCTCACGGCCGAACGACTGCAGAATTATCCTGCCGTCATTCTGCCCACCGCCGTTTCGCTTTCCGACAGCCAGCTCGCGGCTCTGCGGGCTTATTCGGCAAGCGGCGGCCTGGTGCTGCAATACGACGAGGCCGCCACGCTGGATGAGTCCGGCACTGCTCGACGAGATTCTTCAATCGATGGCGCCGTCCCGGTCGACGCTGCCCCGGTCTCTGACGCTGACGCACACGTCGCGGCTGATCCCATCGTCACTCGCCTGCGTCAGCATGGGTCGAGCGTGATTGAGTCGCCGTGGACAGTCCGGGCGACCGCGTACCAGCAACCAGGACGTATCGTCCTGCATCTTGTCAACTACGATCGGGACGAGTCGCCCGACAGACAACTCAAAGGCCCTGAACTCGAACGCCCGAAACCCGTCAAAAACGTTGCGGTCAACTTCCGCCTGCCGGAAGGAAAAAGCGTGACCTCGGTGACGATATTCAGTCCGGACGACAGTCAGACGAACACGCTTACCTTCAAGCAGCGCGACGGACGCGTCTCGTTCACCGTACCGGCTATCACCGTTTACGTGGCAGTCGTCATCAGTTTCAAAGAAGAATGAAGCTCACTGGTGAATCGGAAACTCGATATTGATCTCTACGTTGTTTGCTGAACCGACCGCCGCAAGGACTCTGTCATGAATCGCCTGTTTCAGATCGTCTGCTGCCTGAGTTTCGTGCTGGTTAGCTTAAATCGGGTTCAGGCCGAGCGACCTAATGTGCTGTTCATTGCGGTGGATGATTTGCGAGTCGAACTGGGTTGTTACGGCAGCGCTCACGTGAAGTCGCCGAATATCGACAGGCTGGCGTCGCAGGGCACGTTGTTTTCGCGAGCGTACTGTCAGCAGACCGTCTGCAATCCCTCGCGAGCGTCCGTGCTGACCGGCATGCGACCTGACACGCTTGGAATCTGGGATCTGCCGACGCATTTCCGTCAGAACAAACCCGACGCCGTGACGCTGCCGCAACTCTTCAAACGCAACGGCTATCACGCTCAGTGTGTCGGCAAAATCTTTCACAACTGGCGACAGGATGAATGGAAAGGCGACCCGGCGTCGTGGAGCGTGCCATCGGTCCTGCACTACAACAGTCACAGCAACGACAAGCCGCTGGTCGAAGGCGATGAGCCGCCAAATCTGGCGTCGGGCACAGGCGGCATCGAATGTCGAGATGTGCCGGACAACGCCTACTTCGATGGCCGCGTCGCCGAGACCGCCATCGATGCACTCCGGCAAGCGAACAAACGCGACGAGCCTTTCTTCCTCGCTGTTGGATTCTGGAAACCGCACACGCCGTTCAACGCGCCGAAGAAATACTGGGACCTCTACGATCGTGCCAGCGTTCCGGTTCCCGCACATGTCACGCCTCCGACCGATGTGCCGGACATCGCCTTAACCAAAGACCGTTACCGAGGTGGAGCGGACTCGGAACATCTTCGCGAGATGCACCACGGACATCTGGCCGCGATCAGCTATCTCGACGCTCAGGTCGGACGAGTGCTCGACGAACTCGACACGCTTGGTCTGCGTGAGAACACGATCGTCGTGTTCTGGTCGGATCACGGTCTGCACCTGGGCGAGCATGGCTTGACGCGAAAGACGACGGCGTTCGAACTCGACGCTCACGTTCCTCTGATCATCGCCACACCGGACCACCAACAAGGCCAGAAGCACAAACACGGGCAGAGGACCGACGCGCTCGTCGAGCTGCTCGATCTTTATCCGACGCTGGCGGAACTCTGCGGGCTGAATCCGCCTCGCGAGGTTCAGGGAACTTCGCTGACGACGTTGTTGAACGATCCCGCTGGCAGCGTCAAGCCGGTCGCATTGACTCAGACGCCACGGCCAAATTACCTCGGCGGCAAACTGCCGGAGGTCATGGGATACTCGGTCCGATCCAACCGCTTTCGCTACACCGAATGGCGTGACTTCAAGACTGGCAACGTGCAGGCCAGAGAACTCTATAACCACGACAACGACCCGCTGGAAACGGTCAACGTCGCCGGACACGCTGACCAGAAGACGACCGTCGTCACCCTGGCACAGCAACTCGAACAGGCACTCGCCAGCGGAAAACCGACACCAGCCGGTCCCGTCGCTGTGCTGAACCTGCCCGGCGCCGGGACGGATCCGAAGGCCATCGACTATGCCGCCTTACCGACACTGCCGGGCAAGCACGCCGTCGTCAATCGAGTTACACCGGGACCGCATGCCGCCCCTGCCGACGAAATCGATATGCACCATTTGAGGCTCAACCTGCACAACTACCTGGTACATCACGACGGCCGGTTCTGGTGCATCTGGAGTGACGGGCCGAAGGTCGAAGACTGGCCCACGCAGGAAATCAAGTTCGCCACCAGCGACGACGGCCTCAACTGGAGTCCGGCCAGAAGCGTTACCGAAACACCGCCCGAACCGCACGCCTTCATCGCCCGCGGACTGTGGGTACGCGACGGGCAACTGCTGGCTCTGGGCGCTCACTATCAGGGCAAGGGAGCGTTCGGCACACAGGCACAAAAGCAACTCGAACTTGTCGCGTATCGCTACGACGATGCCAGCGACAAGTGGGAACTCCAGGGCCGGCTTTACGACGACGCGATCAACAACTTCCCCCCGCAGAAGTTGCCCTCGGGCGACTGGATCCTCACGCGACGGGATTCCCGGTTCAACGTGACCGTCCTAATCGGCGGTCGCAAGTCAATCGATGACTGGCAGGCATTTCCCGTTGTCCGCATTGGCGAGGTCAAAGGCTTTCGCCCTGATGAGCCGATCTTCTGGCCGCTGCCGGACGGGCAACTCTTCGCACTTTTTCGAGACAATGGCGGATCGCAGCGGCTGTTTCATTCGGTCTCGCGCGATCAGGGACGCACCTGGGACACGCCCGTCCTGACGAACTTCCCGAACTCCAGCAGCAAGCTGTTCTCGATGCAGACGAGCCGCGGCTACCGCGTCATCGTCCTCAACGCAAACCCAACGATCGGACGTCGCGAACTGCACCTGGCCATCAGCCGCGACGGGAGAACGTTCACACGTCTGGCCAGACTGGACGTCCCGTCGCCACCGTCCATCCCCGATTCTGTTTCTCGCATTAAAAAGAAGTTTCAATCGGGCATCGCCAGCCTGCAGTACCCGCACGTGATCGAGCACGACGGGCATCTACTGATCGGCCTGTCGCGAGGAAAGGTGCAGACCGAAGTCTTCCGCGTGAAGCTTGACGCCATCGACGCGCTGCTTGAAAACTGAATCTGCCAGGTCTTGAGAGTCATCGTGATTCGCCGGTTACCACCCGTCCTGTAAGTTTCGATGGTCGAAGGATGGCTGGCGGTCGAGCCTTCGGCGAGCCCCCAGATCTTGCGAACCACTGGAGCCTCGCAAGGTCGACCCCGGCCCCCGTTCAAACCTTTAAAGAGAACAAACCATGCATCGAACATCCCGCTCCACTTTGGTGATGGCCGCTCTCGTGCTGTTCGCAGCTTCTTCGCAGGATGCCGTTGCTGAGAAACCAGCAACCGTCAATCGCGACCTGGTGAAAGTCGCGGCGGTTCAGATCAACGGTTATGACAAGGGCGACCTCATCCGCGAGGGTTATCACCCGGAAGACTTTTTCGTCCCGTACATCGACCGAGCCGGCAAAGATGGCGCGCAGTTGGTCGTCTTTCCGGAATACGTGCTCGGGCACATCCCCGTGCCAGGACCGGCGACCCGGAAGATATCTGCGGCGGCCAAAGCCAATTCCATCTATGTCGTCGTGGGTTGCTGGGAAGTTTTCAAAGACGACACCTTCGCGAACACCGCCCTGGTCTTCGACCGCAGCGGGGAAATCGTGGGCAAGTACCGCAAGACGCACCCGGCGATCGACCACTTCGAAGGTCCCGTTCCCTGGGCAGAGCCTCCAGCGGGGAAGACTCGTGAATGGATGCTGCAGAACGATCCGGAATGGATCATGGAAGCCGGCAAAGAACTGCCCGTGTTCGATTTCGACTTCGGCCGAGTCGGCATCATGACCTGCTACGACGGCTGGTTTCCCGAACCGGCACGCGTCCTGTCGCTCAAGGGTGCCGAACTGCTGCTCTGGATGAATGGCCGAGGCGGCACGGTGGAAGACTTCATCGTCCGGTCGACGATGTTTCAAAGTCACGTCGCCATGGTCGCCACCAACCAGGCCTACGGCAGCGGCACGATGATCGGTCACAACGCCAAGGCAGCCAACGGGATCCTGGCACGCTGCCCGGACAAAACCGAGTCGTACATCTCCGCCACAATCAATCTGAAACAGATCCGCCAGATGCGAGCGTCCAGCCGCAACTTCCAGCAACGCCGCCCCGACCTGTACGGGACGCTCGTCGCACCAAAGAGTGCCTTGCAGCCAGCCGCGCCCAGCGTCCCGGCTTCGCGCTGACCACGACCGCCTGCTACGCCGAAGGTGTTTCACTCATCAGCCTGGGGTCAGCCGCACAGCGGCGCCGCCTCAGGTAATCGGCAAAAACAAGCATAGCGTCGCGACTCAACCATTCTGGACGGGGCACCCTGCGGCTACGCGGATTGAATATCGGCGTTGCATCGCACACATGACGGCAGAACGCTTGACTGAGTGTTTCGTCAAATGATTCGATCGATGTCAAACTGTTTGCTGACGATGCTCCGAGTGACGTGCAGGTAGGGGATCTTCAGGCCGCGAGCGAACGGAGAGATCTCGTCGTCGTGGTCTGGC
>JAQBWV010000210.1 GCA_027624335.1 Planctomycetota bacterium | reverse complement strand
CGATCGACCAGTTGGGTCTTCTGTTGGAGTTCCGATTCAGGGTGGAAACCCGTTGGCAGGCGATCGAACGGGAGGCATTCCGACGAGTAGTGTTTCCGGTTCTCCTTCAACGGCAACCCTGGCCGGCAACGGTGGACGTGGATTCTCGCAACAAGCCGAACTGTATGCAGAGCTGTTCGGAGTCGCGCCCGCTCCGCAGCAGACGCGAGCGGCTCAGCAGCGACAGAAACTCCTCAGTCAGGTCCAGGCTCCGCCGCCTCCGAGTCCGCGAACACTCCGGGAGAGCGGCCTGAGTGCCAATCAGGTTTGCGACCTGGTCCTCAAGCAGCTTTATCTGCAGGGCACGCTGCTGGGGGTCGAGATGGCCCGCAACGCCCGCCTTCCGTTTAACGTAATCGATGAATGCCTGCGATTTCTCAAAGATGACCGCTGCATCGAGGTCACGTCGGGAGACGTCATCGGTCGTGTCTCGTACCGGTTTCATCTGACAGACACCGGTCGGTCACGAGCAAAAGAAGCATTCGATTACTGCCGGTACGTTGGACCTGCTCCAGTGCCGCTCGAAGACTACGTCGAGCAGTGTCGACGACAGGCCGTCAGCGGAATCAATTGCTCCGCCGAGCCTTTGCTGGAAGCGTTTGAGTCTCTGATCATCCCTCCGCACCTGCTGGAAGAACTCGGCCCGGCCGTGTGCAGTGGCAAGTCAATCTTCCTCTATGGCCCTCCGGGAAATGGCAAGTCGCAGATCGCCAAAGGTCTGGGCAAGTTTCTCAATCTCCACGGTGGCGAGATCTACGTTCCGTACGCGATCCAAAGCGAAAACAGCATCGTCACGATCTTCGACCCGAGTCTGCATCACACGACCGATGACGACGAAGTAGGAGCGTTGCTGGGAGACACGAAGAACCCGCAAACGCACATGGACATCAACCGTCTGCTGCACGAGAACCATCCGGACATGCGCTGGCGACGTGTCCGTCGTCCGGTGGTTGTGACGGGGGGCGAACTGACGCTCGAAATGCTCGACCTGCGGTTCAATCAGGCGAGTAATTTCTATGTCGCTCCGCTCCAGGTAAAAGCCAACGGCGGCGTCTTCATGATCGACGACTTTGGACGCCAGATTGTCAAGCCGCGGGATCTGCTCAATCGATGGATCCTGCCACTCGAAGAACGCATCGATTACGTCACGCTGGCGACCGGGAAAAAGTTTCCGGTTCCATTCGAGCAGCTCATCATCTTCTCGACCAACCTCGATCCGGCGGACCTTGTCGACGACGCGTTTCTGCGACGAATTCGGCACAAGATCAGGATTGGTGCGCCCACTCGGGATCTCTACTCCGAAATCTTTAGCCTTTGTTGCCAGCAGCGGCAGATTCCCTTTGAACCGAGGGCCATCGAGTACCTCTATCACACTTATTACGATCAGGGGCAACTGCCAAGATCGAGCGATCCCAGGGATTTGCTGGAGATCATTCAGTCCATCTGTCGATTCAGGAGTCAGCGTCTTGTTTTAACTCAAGAGCTGGTGGACGAAGCGGCTCAGCGATTCTTCGCAAAAGTCTGACGGCGATCCCACAGCAGAGCAGACAGACGCCATCCAGGTGAGTCAGCCAGATCGTCCCGGCCTGGCTGACTACTTTGACGGGATCTGCACAGGGAGGTGCGGGATGCCTGCGAAATGTCTGTTTCGCGCAGTGACAATTCTTGGTCTGCTTACGAGCGTCGGCTGCCAGACAACTGGTTCGCCGAGCTGGAACCTGTGGCAGTCGGTGTCGAACGATCCGAAAGCCGATCTGCAGAATCCGGAGCGTCTTCACCTGGCGTACGGAAAACTCAGTGAGCAAACGGGCGACTACGCGACCGCTCGCGAGAATTACGAAAGCGCTCTGCGGCAGAATGGTCAAACCGTTGAAGCGGTCGTTGGACTGGCTAGGCTGGACCTGCTGGCCGGTCGCCCCGCCGAAGCCGAACGTCGTTTCCGTGAGGCCGTCGAGATTGCTCCTTCCGATCCTTTGGCCATCGGAGCACTCGGGCAGTTTTATCTCACTCAGAACCGATACGCCGATGCGGCCGAGCAGCTGCAGCGAGGTGTGGACGTTGCCCCGGAAAATCGCCGGCTGCGACATAAGTTTGGCGAAGCACTGGCTCGCGGTGGCAATATCGTCGCGGCCGAACCTCAGTTTGTGCGAGCCGTCGGCCCCGCCGAAGCCGACTACAACATCGGCTTGATCCTCTACCAGCAGGGGCATATCGCTGAATCCGAACAGCGGTTTCTACAGGCGGTTCTGAAGAAGCCTACCCTGGCTCCGGCACAGCACTGGCTCGACGTCGTCCGACAGGAACACGAAGCCAAGGGCCTGCTGGCCGGCGCTCCCTCACGACAGAACACAAACTCCACCACCGGATCGGCGATTCAAGCACCGAGTCCGTCTGCGAGAACGACCAGCCAGTCCGTTCCCGCGGCCTCGAACGGTCTGCATGCTCCTGCCGCTGGAGCGGTTCCATTCTCTGACCAGAACATCATTCCAACCGGAGCTTCGACCCTGTCGCAGTCGGCGGTTCACGGGTCCGGGCAAGCTCAGAATTCCAGATTGAATCCGGCCACGATGAACGCGACCCAGCTTGAGCAATATGAGAACTCACTTTCACCGGCTGAACGCAGCCAGCTTCGAGCGCAGTTGCAGTCAGGAACATTCCCGCTGCAGTAGCCGGCAGTCCTCGATCGCTTACCGCTGCAGCTTCATTCGAGCGACTCGGACCAGGCGTTCGTCGACATCTTCGGGAGCGATGGCGCTGATCGTTGCCGGCAGCCACATCGCTCGGGATTGCCGGTCGTCGGTCAACGCCACGAGTTTCGGCAGCGTCACCTTCGCCGCGCTGTCGCCGTACCGCAAACTCGAAACAGGATGCAGGTAGAGCTTGCGTTCGGAAATCAGTTTCGCCAACGGAGCCGCGATTTCGGCACTCATTCCGTGCCAGATGACGACATGCGGATCGGCTCGTAAGGCGAGACCGAATTCGCCGTTGACTTCGACGTGCTCACCAACAGCTTCCTGCAATTCGGCTAGCGTGACCTGGTTCTTTTCCGAAACGAATTCCAGCAGCCCCGAGCGGACTCGCCCTTCAGCGAGCATCGTTCGCCAGTTGAACTGTTCTTCTGACGCATCGGCCGCATCCTCTTCGAACAGGCTGAGCGCATTGCCATCATCCTGACCGGTCTTCTCGCGGTGCTCTTCTTCCAGCATCTGCAGCACGCGGCTGTCTGGCGTTGCGGCGCGACAGCGAGTCCTGGCCCATTCACGCAGTTCGAAGATCTTCTCCTCCATCGTGACTGACAGTGGAACCGTGTCATCGATCGCCTCTTCAAGGTCAGCTGCCTCCAGACTTCCACCCCGGTTGTAATTCTCAACGACCGCCGTCTGCACGGCCTGTTCGATCTCCGCTCCGCTGTAGCCTTCGGTCTTGTCTGCCAGGACGCCCATATCGAAGCTGGCGGATTTCAGGTTCTGCTTCTTGAGATGAATCTCCAGAATCGCTTTCCGCTCGTGGTAGTTCGGCAGGTCGACGAAAAACAGCTCGTCGAAGCGTCCTCGACGCAGCATTTCCGGCGGCAGGCCGGTGACTGAGTTGGCCGTCGCGACAACAAACACCGGCGCCTTCTTTTCCTGCATCCAGGTCAGGAAGCGGCCCATCAGTCGGATCATGGTCGAATCACTGCCCGCGCCTTCGCTGACTCCGGCAAAGCCTTTTTCAACTTCGTCCATCCACAGAACTGCAGGAGAGATCATCTCCATCAGGTTCAGCACGTCGCGCAGATTTTTTTCGGACTGACCAAGTCCACCGCTCAGCAGCGTCGACACGTCGAGCCGCACCAGTGGGAAGGCCAGCATCTGGGCGATCGCTCGCGACGTCAGACTCTTACCGCAACCTTGAACCCCCAGCAGCAACACGCCTTTGGGAGCCGGGATGCCTCGCGCACGAGCCTTTTCCGAGAACGCCTCGGACCGAGTACGCACCCAGCTTTTCAGCGCGTCCAGCCCGCCGATGTCCTGAGCCCCTTCGGACAACTCCTGGAACTCCAGCAGGTCAGAGCCCTGCACCATATGCTTCTTCTCAGAAATCAGCAGCGCGTAAACGTCGTTGTCGATTTTGCTCCGACCGAGCAACGCTCGAGCCATTGACTGTCGGACCTGTTTTGTCGTCAGACCCATGACCGTTTTCAGGAGCTTCTCTTCCTGTTGATCGGTCAGCCGAATGTTCGGTTCGCCGTTGTGCTGTCGTTGAATCAACAGCTCACGCAGTTCTTCGCGTAATTCATCCAGTCCCGGCAGCGGCAGTTCCAGCGACACCGAATCACGCTGCAGTTCGATGGGCACTGTCCCGTCTGGTCCCATCAGCAGAATAGTTTTGTTCTGCTCCGTCAGTGTCGGGATCACATCCCGCAATCTTCGCACGACAAATGAATCCTTCAGGAACGGGTGAAAGTCCTTCAGTAGAAAAACGTGATCGCGCGGGTAGTCGGCGATCTGCTGGAGGAACTCTGCCGGGTTGCGATCGGATCGGTTCGTCGTATCGAGTGGCGGGGCAGCACCGTCGGTCGCCGTCCAGAGAACCAGACCGCGTTCAATGTCGAGCGCCAGCGTCGCCAGCTCGGATTCCCAGCGATCCTCTTCCCAGGTCGTCAGGAACAGCAGTGGAAAGTGGCACAGGATCCGTTCCCGCAGTATTTCGATGACGTTTGTTGTGCTCATAAGCCGTGGTATCGTTCGAAGATTCGAAGGCGGATATGGATGACGTCCAGACCGTTCTGCCAGAATCAGCGTTATAGTTCATTCATTACCGCGTGAGCACTGTCTGGCAAGGATCCCGAACGATGCACTCGTTCGCTGAATTGCTGCGGAAACCGACGAAATAATATGCCCGAACCGGACCAGACAACTCCCAGCGAACAGCAATCCGATAGCCCTCCGTCTGTTATCGAAGCCTTCGAAATCGCGGCATCTGCGAATGGTTCGGCTGACCTGGCTACCAGCCACAAGACTTTCGTCGAGGCGATTGTTCGACGATCTCTGTTATGGCTCGCGGCTGGTGTGGGCATAGCTGTGGTAGTTGGCGCGGTGTTCGGTTTGGTGCCGACAAGGCTTCGACTTCTCGGCCTGCTGGCGATCCTTGAAGGATACGCTGTTGGAAAAGCGCTGGGCCGCGCCGCTCGACCGTTGAGAATGCATCATTCGGGAACGGCTGCGGTCGGGGGGCTGCTGTGTGGCGTCCTGAGCGTTACCGTCTCAGCGATCCTCTGGTGGCAAACCTGGGCCACACAGGCTGCGAGTTCAGTAACGCCTCGACCAGACGTCGCGATGGCTGCTCAGATGCTCGCTCAAATGCCACAGCCTGACGATGGCGACCCTGAACGCCTGAAAGCCTATGAAGAGTCCCGTCGCCAGCTGGAAGCATTTCTTGCATCCGAAGTGACTCCGCCAAAGCGTGGCTTCGGCGACTGGTTGAGCCATCGCGCTTCGGCACTCAAAGCTGGTAGAAACGCATCCATTCTGATCGGAGTCGTCGAGCTGATCCTTGCTGGACTTGCTTCTTCCCTTTTGACACGAAGCGCCATCACATCGCCGTTCTGCTCAGCCTGTCAGGACTGGCGCCACATCATTCGCTTTCAGGCGTTCTCTGCTCCACTGCCAGAACCTTTGAAACAGTTGATTCCGGAGCTAATCCGCGATTCCGCCAGTTCAGTCATCGTCGAGTTGTCAGCATGTGGCTGTGACGGTCGTCCTGCCGTAAATCTGAATGTTCACACATCCGACCAGCAGTCCGACACTCAGTTAATCGCCGTCACTATCGCTGACACGGCGTTTGCCGACTTGAAGGGACTGTTGGACGAGGCTCAGGGCATGAAGTAATCTCGCCCGCTTGGATTACGAAACTGCTGGCGTCACGGATTCGACATTCTGAGCTTCCGTGTCGCGTCGCCATACCTCATTTCTGAAAGCCCATTTCCTGTGGTCATCGGACTTGGAACGGACATTGTCGAGATCGCTCGAATAGCGAAGATGATCGAGCGGCACGCCGACAGCTTCATTAATCGAATCTACACAGCCGAAGAAATTCGATACTGCCAGAAGCGGAAGCACTGCAACGAAGCGTTTGCCGGACGCTGGGCAGCAAAAGAAGCCATCATGAAAGTTCTCGGTACCGGCTTTGTGAAAGGGATCGGCTGGCTGGACATTGAGATTCTGAATGAGAAAAGTGGCCAGCCGTTCGTAAATATCCGGGGCGGCGCGGGCGAGTTTGCCGAAAAGATCGGCATCGACGAGATTCTGATCACCATTTCCCACTGCAAAGCCTACGCCACCGCTACGGCAATCGGGATCCGAAACGATCTATGATCCTGTCAGTCGGCGTGTTCCGTGATCCATTCACGCTGTCGCCGTCTACGCTCGGTGCGTGTAACTGAGTTCTGAATGGTGCCGCCGTCGCTTGAAATCGATCACGTAAGTTTTTAGAGTCACGCCCCTTCCGCTCTTCGCAAACTGCGTCAGGGCTCCCTTCAGGGGCACTGAATTTGCAATAAAGTCAACTGCTGTAAGCTTTTAAGGAGCTGTCCATATGGGTCGGTATACCGGACCAAAGGGACGAATCAATCGACGTCTCGGCGCTGTGATCTTTGAAAATGCGGGTGCCCAAAAGGCGTTCGAAACGCGTGAAAACCCGCCAGGGCCAGTTCAAAGACGTCGAAAGATGTCCGAATACGGGATTGCACTGCAGGAGAAGCAGAAGATCAAGTTTTACTATGGCTTCCGAGAAGAGCAGCTTCGCAAGTTCTACGATGTCGCACGTAGCAAACAGGGCAACACGGGTGAAAACCTGCTGGTCATGTGTGAATGTCGGCTGGACAATGTTGTTCGCCGTGCTGGATTGGCACTGTCGCGACCACAGGCCCGGCAGGGGATCGTGCATCGGCACTTCCAGCTCAACGGTCGGACTGTCGACAAACCGTCGATTCAGGTGAAGCCAGGCGATGTGATCACAGTTCGCAACCGTCCGAACCTGCTGACTCTTTACAAAGAAATGGCGGAAGCCAACACGGCTCCGGCATGCGACTGGATCAGCTTTGATCAGAGCGAACTGAAGGCCGTTGTCACAACGGCTCCGCACATGGATGACGTCAGCCTGCCAGTGGAAGTCGGCAAGGTTATCGCGTTCCTGGGTCGATAGTTCGGTCTGCCAACTTCAAGATGCTATAAGCCGCTCAGCTTCTGGGCGGCTCTTTTTATGCGCATGTAGATTCGCCAATTCCATGTGCAAGACAATACACGATTCGATCTTGAGGGAGAGGACATGACGGTCAGATGGGGAATCGTTGGATGCGGAGATGTCGCGAGGAAACGAGTCGCGACGGCAATTCAGAGTGATTCCAACAGCGAGCTCGTTGCGGTGTGTCGACGAAACAAGGAAAAGCTCCAGCAGTTCGGTTCGGAATTTCACGTTCCGGTTGCGACAACCTCGGCGGACGAACTCATACAGTCGCCTGACATCGACGCGGTTTACATCGCGACTCCAGTCAACCTGCATCGACCTCAAACGATCGCGGCAGCCGAGGCTGGAAAACATGTGCTCGTCGAAAAGCCTATGGCCATGTCGGTGTCCGAGTGCGACGAGATGATCGCGGCGTGCTTAAGCGCCAACGTCCGACTCGGAGTTGCCTACTATCGACCGTTTTACCCGGTGATTCGCCGAATGAGCGATCTCATCGAGGCTGGGGAAATCGGCCGAGTGCTTTCAGTCTCCGCCACGACGTGCACACCCTTCGCCATCAATCCCGGTGAGGACGGTTACTGGCGAGTCGTCCCTGAAACTGGCGGCGGTGGAGCGTTGATGGATATTGGTAGCCATCGACTGGACCTGTTTCTGCGAATGTTCGGGCCAGTGGTCGATGTCAAAGCTCTGTGCGGAACGGTCGCTGCGGATTATCAGGCGGACGACGTCGCGACGCTGGCACTCCGGTTCGCGTCTGGAGTTCACGGGATCCTGCATTGCTGCTTTGGTTCAACCACTGATCCTGACGAGTTTGCGATTCTTGGCACGCAGGGTCGACTCGTCAGTCGCCCGTTAAACGGTGGCGGACTTACCATTGAGCACGGAGCCAGCCAGCGAGTCGAACTGCATCCGCCTGCCGACAACTACAACGCACCATTGATTGCCGACTTCACCGTTTCCATTCTGGAATCACTGCATCCGACGGTAAGCGGGGAAGCCGGGCGAGAAGTAAATCGAATCATGGAACTGGCCTACGCCGACGCTCAGCGGACACGTTGAGTGTCACTCTGTGTGAAGTTCAGGAAGAATCAACACTCGCTGTCGGAAACCTCATTCCAACTGATAAACCAGAAAGCAGGCTGACATGACACGACTCGCAGTCACAGCGGTTGCTACAACGATCTTGATCTCGGCCGGCGTCATCTTTACCGCAGACGCTCAGGAAGAAACGAAGGCACAACCCGAACGCGAGCAACGAGAGGATGAACGAAGCGAACGCGAGGAGCGGAGTGACAAGGACCGCGAACAAGATGACCGTCGCCAGCGAGAGAACACAGAACACGAGCTCGCCGAGTTCGAACGTCACCGGCAAGCGATGCGTCGTGAGATCGCTGAATTGCGAAAGGCGGGAAAGGCTGACCGCGCGGCAGAGGTCGAGCAAGCACTTCGAAAGCAGATCGAAGAATTCGGACGACACCGCAGGAATCGAGGCTCCGAATCCGACGAAGTTCACGGGCGACTTGAGCATATTCACCGAGCAGTCCAGTTTCTGCGTGAGGCTGCAGAGCATCTTCACATCGCCGGTTTCGATGAGCCAGCCGAACATGTTGCCGAATTCTCAAAAGAGATCGCTCAGAACGCACCGCGACAACTGCAGGAAGGTCATGACCGTAGCGTTGACGAGGAACGCCGCGGCGATCACGACGAGGAAAGCGATCACAATGAAGGTAACAGGAGCGATAAACGAGAACATAATCAGAAGATCGAAGAAGTAATTGACCGTCACACAATCCGCCTCAATGAACTGGAAGAACAGCTTCATGACGTTCGTCTTATGCTGCGATCGCTTCAGAGTCGACGTGATAAAGAAGGCGAATAAGCTACGTCCTCTCCCCGTTGTCCCGCGACTCTTGCATTTCTGGAGACGGCTTCCTAACTTCGCCGCCGCTCCGTCTTTCGTTTAATCACTTAGGACGATTGTAAGTGGGGGGCGTAGCTCAGCTGGGAGAGCGCTGCGTTCGCAATGCAGAGGTCGAGGGTTCGAGTCCCTTCGCCTCCACCTTGAAAGCCTTGTCGGAATAACCTTCTGATAAGGCTTTTTTCGTAGGTTTTGTGCAGTTTTCAGGTTCGTCAGCGTCCTTTGTCATCCCGCCGAAGTCGCCCGTCAAAATGACAGCAGTTGACTCAGATTGCCCACTTTGGCCGGTGCCTGCGGCAAGATTTTGGGGCAAGATTTCGGAACGCCGTTTCATCCGTCCCCGTGGCACGCATCATGTTCGGCGTTTCGTCGTCGGGCAGTGTCGATGTCATCGTCGGCAAACTGTCCAATGCGGCGTTGACGTTCAACAGCGAGGCGTCCGTGTACGTGGCCATCGTCTGCCTGATGTCGCTGTGCCTCATGATCTCCTGCGCGGTTCGAGGTGCAACTCCGGCTTTGTTCAACATCGTGGCCAGTGTCATTCGCATGGCGTGAACATCGATCACACTTCCGCGTTCGTCTGTCTTCCGGATGCCCGCCGCCTTCAGGTCGAGATTCAACACCCGCAGGCGAATCCCAATCCACTGATCCACGTTCGTGAACACCCTTGTCTCCCGCAGAAAGCCATTTCAAACGATCTCGGGACTTCCGAAATTCTGAAATGACTCCCACAGGTGATCATCTGGGCGCTCCGCTTTTCATCCGACTGCCACTCTCCGCCCGGCGCTACGTTTTCTGACCGGCGTCTACATCGAAAACCGATGAGAACTCCTCGTAGCCTGATGGTCACTGTCACTGCTTCTGTGAATAGACGCTATGTCGGCAATGATCAGCGGCGGGCCGATCATTACTTTCTGGGACGCGAATACAAGAGGCGTGCTAAACGGTTTCGGTCAGGCGTCACAGAATATCGAGTGTGTTGTTGATCTCGACGGGGCTGCCGTTCTCAGCCACGGCAATTCCAGGAGGTCGTGCTGGGTCATGAGTTTCATAACGTCCTCAACCGGCATCAACGGTTCACAGCAAACAACATCCCGCCGCATATCTTCACGGACGTTCATCGTCGGGGCCTGTCCGCGAAACGCAAGATTGTCTGGAAGCCGTCCTGATCGTTGTCATACATCTCGACCAAGGGGCCGCTTGACAGTAGTTCGATGCAGACGTGTTCGGCAACTGAATTCATCAGTGCCGGCAGTTTTGCCAGTTCGTTCTGCGTAATCACTCCGATCATAATGCCAACTTCGACGACTGGCATTCCGGTGACATGCCTGTCTTCAAGCTTCCGCAGCGTGTTGATTGGCATCAGCCTTGCGGGAACTGCGTAGAGCTTGTTTCAGCCTGCTAGTCCGATTCGAGAAGTTATTCCAGGATCGTGGCGATGCGAATATCGACGACGACACTGACGGCCAGCTACGACGACTGAAAATGCGGAACCAGCTTGACCGGATACGTGTTGCCAGAGGCGAACTGAGGAACGTAGATCGCTCCATCGGTGGCGACAACCAGATCGTGCGGATGCCGGAAAAAGCCGCCCTGCTGCTGCATGGGTTGCAGCTTTCCGTCGATGTAGACCGGTGGGGTGCCGCCGATGTTGGACACGATTTTGTAGTCGCGGTCCAGTACCGAGATGTAGCCGCGACTTTCACGATCGGCCAGCCAGTTGTCAGCCAGGTGAGGCACGAACAGGTGGTCTCCCACGATCTGAATCATGCGTGGATTGGACCCTGGCAGGCTGATCTCTTTGATGAGTTTACCGTCGAGCGTCAGTCGTTTGATCGACTGCTGATCGCTCATCGCGATGACCAGTTCAGGCTCGCCCTGACCGCGTGAATCGATGACACCTCCATGCGGTCCCCAGTGAGCGATCCCGCCTTCCCGGCCGCCGAAGCAACTCAACAGCTTG
>JAQBWV010000209.1 GCA_027624335.1 Planctomycetota bacterium | reverse complement strand
ATTCACGATCGCGACCCGGAAGTCGAATCCAAAGCCTGGGAGCAATTGCGAGAACTTCACATTTCAGACGACCAACTGGAGTTGGCCCGCCGCCTGAAGCACCCTGATCGGTTGGAACGACTTCGCCTGATCGGCCTGCTTGATCCAGCAGAAGAACCACTTCGCTCTGAACTTCAACTTGAACTGACCCGCGACGCCGACCGCGAAGTTCGGGAGACGCTGCTTCGCCGATTGATGAACGCGCAGATCTCGCCGAGGCTTGAATCGCGCATCAGGGAGATGAGCCATTCCGACTCGGATTCACAAATCCGGAAACTGGCAGGCTCTCATCTTGCGCGACAACCCGTTCAACAGGCTGCAGTCTCTTTCGGAACCTATGAAGTCGACGACTCGAACGCTGAACTCGTCGGCACTTCTTCGGTCCATCGCGGCCCCGCTGAGATACTGCCGTCGTTCATGACAAAAGACGAAGAGATCCGTCTGCTGTCGTTGATCGAAGATGTCGGAGTGCCACCCGCTCCCGACGTCGTTGCGGCTGATTCGTCGTCGGCAGTCTCGGTAGAAGGTTTTGATCAGCAGTTTCGTGGCCGGGCAGCATCACTCAATGCCGAGCCAGGAACGTTTCCGCAGGGGCGTCGCCCGGAACTTCTTGATCGCCCCATCGAGTCACTGGTGGCGCCGAGTGTCGCTCCGATCAGTGCTCAGTTCGAAGAGTTGCTGGTTCCGAACAGAGATCCACCGCGAGGATTCACTGGCCCTTCAGGAATCCTGCCAACAGAACAACAGGAAGACAGCCACTTCGTTCCCGTTCCTGATCGCTGGAGAACTGGCTATCCGCGAGTTGATCGTTACGGACTCGGCTATCCCTGGACCGTTGACTACATCGGCGTCGAAGGTCACTGGTGGGATCCGTTCAACCAGAACGTGCTCAAAGGTGACTTCCCGATTATGGGGCAACACACCTTCCTGAACGTTACGGCGACCAGTCAGACGCAGTTGGATTATCGTCAGGTTCCGGTCGGCACGACGCCGTTTGAAAGCACCGTCAACCCGAATCAGGAAGAATTCTTCGGCAACCCCAACCAGTTCGCCATCAATCAGAATTTCTTTCTGAGGATGGATCTGAACCATGGAAACACCACAGCCTTCAAACCAGTCGACTGGCAGATCCGGCTGGCTCCCGCTTTCAACTTCAATCAGTTGATCGTGAATGAACTGGCGTTGGTCAATCCCGACGTTCGAAACGGTCGCAACCGATCGCGCCAGCACTCGATTCTTCTGCAGGAGTACTTTGGCGAAGTCAAACTGGCGGACCTGAGTCCGGACTTCGACTTCATCTCAGCTCGAGCCGGGAACCAACTGTTCAATTCAGACTTCCGCGGGTTCATCTTCTTTGACACGAACCGCGCGGTCCGGTTGTTTGGTTCAAAGTTTTCAAACCGACACCAGTTCAATCTGCTCTATTACGACATGGTGGAAAAAGACGCCAACTCCGGCCTGAACACTTACGACGACCGAAATCAGAACGTTTTGATCGCCAACTACTATGTGCAGGACTTCGTCTTTCCAGGCTACACGGCACAAGCCAGCTTTCACATGAACAACGATCAGCCGAGCACAAAGTTCGATCGGAACAACTTCCTCGTTCGGCCTGATCCTGCAGGAGTGTTTCGTCCGCATCATGTGGAAGCCTACTACTTCGGCTTCGCTGGCGACGGACACCTGGGCCGATTCAACGTCAGCAATGCTTTTTACTGGGTGACTGGTCGCGACAGTCTGAATCCGATCGGCGGTCAGGAATTGACGATCGACGCAAAGATGGCCGCTGTCGAACTGTCCTACGACCGCGACTGGGCTCGCTTCCGGGCGTCGTTCTTCTATTCGTCGGGTGACAACAACCCGAACGATGATAAAGGCAAAGGCTTCGACTCAATCATGGACAACCCGGTGTTTGCCGGCGGCGAATTCAGCTACTGGCAACGTCAGGCGATTCAGTTGTTCGGAGTTCAACTCGTCAATAACCGCAGCCTCGTGCCGAACCTGCGTTCGAGCAAAACTCAGGGACAGAGCAACTTCACGAATCCCGGACTGCTGTTGTTCAACGTCGGCGTCGATATGGACATCACTCCGAAACTTCGAACGATCATGAATGCAAACTACCTCATGTTCGACAAGACAGAAGTGCTTAGCACATTTACATTCCAGCAGGACATCGACAAAAAGATCGGCCTCGACCTGAGCGTCGGCTTCGAGTGGCGACCGTTCCACAACGACAACGCGATCATGCTGTTCGGGGCCTCTGCACTGATTCCGGACGAAGGATTCAAGAACCTGTATGCAGAATACAACTCGGGCGACGTGAATACATTGTTTGCGTCATTCTTCGAAATGGTTCTGACGTACTGATTCACCGAACACGACGACAGACGCAACAGTCACCAGGGCTGAGCCCCACGGTAAGAAACTGACAGGGAGGTCAGAATCCAATGACGCAGCGAAAGCGGTCCATTGGGATGTATTTTGTCGGAGCCACACTGTGGGCGATTGCGCTCACATACTTTGTGGCGTTCTCCAACGGTCAATCGGAGAGCCTGACTGTTTACGCAGCCGAGCCACCGATTCCCATTGCCATTGAGGATCTCGACAACGGCGAGCCAGCAACGCAATCACATGCTGCGCGATTGCTGGAAGCAATTCGTCCGTCTCGATTGTTCCGTCGAAAGCCAGAGCCGCAACGGCTCGACAAGTCACAGTTGAATGCCGCCTCGCCAAATCTGAGGAGGTCTACCTCGGAAGAGCCGCTCAGCAATCATGACCTGCTGCCTGTGGAGATCCTGCAGACCGCCGCTGTGATTCCTGAGCGGGTGAATACTCAGCCCGATGTGGCGTATCCGATGCCTCAGGAACTGGCGATGGCTGATCTGATCAGTCAGACGCCGGAAGAAGCCTGGGCGAAGAGCCGAGGCTGCGTCGAATGCCACAAAGAATCACACGATCCGCACTACAGCGCTGCATTGCAGATCGGTTGTACCGACTGCCACGGCGGGAATGCGGATACGACAATGAAAGAGATCGGCCACGTACATCCTCGATTTCCGGATGCATGGCCGTCGGCGGCTAACCCGGCTCGCAATTACACCGTACTGAACCACGAGTACCCCGAGTTCGTTCGCTTCGTGAATCCGGGCGATCTCCGAGTTGCCCACATCAGTTGCGGCATGTCGGGCTGCCATCCCAAAGAGACGCTGCAGGTCAAGAAGAGCATGATGACACACGGCTGCATGTTGTGGGGCGCGGCTCTTTACAACAACGGAGCCGTCACCCACAAAGTGCCGCGTTACGGCGAAAGCTACAGCATGTACGGTACCGGCCAGCGGATTCAGACCGTTCCAGCACCGACCGAATACGAACGCGACTGGAAGGGCGTTATTCCATTCCTTGAGCCGCTGCCCCGATTTCAGACAACGCACATCAGTAACATTCTGAGAACCTTCGAACGCGGCGGTCGCTTTGCCGCGGAGCTCGGAATTCCTGAACGCGGAGAAGAGCCTGGCCGTCCGCGACAACGCTCAAGTAACCGCGGCATGGGAACGCTTAACCGAACGGACCCGGTGTTTGTTGGCCTGTCGAAGACGCGACTGCTCGACCCGACCCTGAACTTTATGGGCACCAACGATCATCCAGGCGACTATCGCCAGGGCGGTTGCACATCCTGCCACGTCATCTATGCCAACGATCGTTCGACGGTGAATTCGGGTCCGTACGCGAAGTACGGAAACCGCGGAAAAACGGCGGCGGAAAGGGATAGTTTCGTCGTCGGCATCGACCCGACAATTCCCACCTGGGAAAGCGGTCATCCGATCACTCACCGATTCACCACCGCGATACCTACCAGTCAGTGCATGATCTGCCACATGCACCCTGGCACGACGGTGATGAACTCGTACGTTGGTTACATCTGGAGCGACCAGGAAACCAACGGCAGTCACATGTACCCGAAAGAGCAGGCAAAACCTTCGTCGGAAGAATTCGTTCGACGGCAGATGAATAACCCGAACGATATCGACGCGAAGATGCTCACCTCGGACTACGAGTTCCTTGCCGACATCATCGACCTCAATCCGCAACTCAAACACACGCTCGCCGATTTTCACGGCCACGGATGGAACTACCGGGCGGTGTTCAAGAAGGACCGCGAAGGCACACTGCTCAATCACGACGGAAAGAAACTGCACGGCGTGACACCGCAGCAGCAGATGCTCGGCGTTAAAGTTCCAGAAGTTGTCAGAGAGCAGTTCCGCAATCGAGACTGGGCTCACGTGGCCGAGGACGGATACCCTGTCAACGAAGAAGAACGCGACCGAGTACTGAAAGTCGAATCCGCTCTGCGACAGATGCGGGAAGTCGCGCCCGTTCACATGCTGGATATCCATCTGGAAATGGGCATGCACTGTGTGGACTGCCACTTCGTGCAGGACAATCACGGCGACACCAAACTCTACGGCGGTGTCCGGGACGCGATCGAGATCACCTGCATCGACTGTCACGGCACCATTTCCGAATTCGCGCCGCTGCGAACATCAGGACCAGCCGCCAGCGGCAATATCTGGCCGGGCATGGTGACCGAGCGAAACGACGGGAATCGAAACGTCGGTCGCAGCCTTGCCGCCATGCGAACGCCGTTTGGTAAACGTCGCTTCGAAGAACTGCCGGACGGAACCATCGTCCAGAATTCGATGGTCGAACCTGATCTTTCCTGGCGAGTGAAACAGGTCCGCGACACCATCACTCCCAGTCATCCGGACTACAACGCGCTGTCGGCACTTTCGAAGACTGTTCGATTTACGAAGACGGACAACCAGTTCGATTATCTGTGGGGTGATGTTCCTGAGGATCCGAAACAGTGTGCTCACGCGATTCACTCGATGAATTGCATTTCGTGCCACTCGTCGTGGAACCCGAGTTGTTTCGGCTGTCACCTGGTGCAGAAGGCCGACAAAAAAATGCCGGAACTGCACTACGAAGGCGACGTCACCAAGAACTACACCGCGTACAACTTCCAGACGCTGCGAGACGACATCTTCATGCTGGCGAAAGACGCCAATGCCACCGGGCAACGAATCAACCCTGTCCGGTCAGCGTGCGCTGTACACGTTTCGTCATACAACGCAAACCGGGAGAGCGTCTATTACCAGCAGCAGACGATCTCGGCAGAAGGACTCAGCGGAGTCGCTTTCAGCACGAACGTCCCGCACACCGTGCGAGGACGCGGCGAGACAAAACTGTGTGCCGACTGCCATCTGTCGGGCGACGATGACAACAACGCGATCATGTCGCAGTTGCTGATGCTTGGTACGAAATATATGAACCACATTGGGCGTTATGCCTGGATCGCAGCAGGCGAGCACGGAGTCTGGTCCCCCGTTGTGCAGGAACGTGACGAGCCTCAGGCGATCATCGGCAGCTCGCTGCATCGCGATGCTTTTCCCCAGTACTACGAACAGCATGTGGTGAACGACCGACAGCTTCAAACGGCTTACGAACACCCAGGACGCGACATCGCCGACAACCTGCTCCATCCCAACATGAAGCATGAGATTCTGAACCTGCAACACCGCGGCGAGTATCTCTATGCGGCGTGCGGAGAGGGCGGTTTCCGAATCTTTGACATCGCCTTTACCGACAGCAAAGGTTTTGCGGAACGGTACACGACAGCTCCGGTGTCACCACTTGGCCAGAAGTTCTATGTCCGGTCTCCGCACTGCACCGATGTGGCGTCGCCATCAACGATGGCTCCGGATCCAACGCGAACACACGAGCCGGAAAACTTCGAACAGCCCGTTCCGATGCGGTATGCCTTCCTCTATGTCACAGACAGTTGTGAAGGTCTTTATCTGGTCGGAGCGGGAACGCTGCTCGACGGAAACCCGAACAACAACTTCGTCAGGAAAGACGTCGTGTTTAATCCGGATGGGATTCTGGACGGAGCCAGCCGTATCACCGTCTGGGGCAAGTACGCGTGGATTGCCTGCGACGCCGGGATGGCCATCGTCGACATCGAGGATCACACCAACCTGAGAGTCGTGCGAGTCCTGGGCAATGGCGAGTGGCTCAATCATCCGGGCAATGTGGAGTTTCAATTTCGCTACGCGTTCATCTGTGATCACGACGGGATCAAAGTCATGGATGTCACTGATCCGGAGAATCCTGAGCCTGTCACCGCTCTGCACCTGGAAGAGGCTCACAACATCTACGTGGCGAGAACTTATGCCTACGTCGCGACGGGAAGTCATGGACTGACAATTCTTGACGTCAAGAACCCTCGCGAACCGAAGGTCGACCAGGTCTACACCGCCGATGGAAGAATCAACGACCTGCACGATGTGAAACTCGGATTCACTTATGCCAGTGCGTTTGCTTATCTCGCAGACGGTCACAACGGCATGCACATTGTGCAGTTGACGTCGCCCGAAACGCCGGGCAACGACGGGTTCTCTCCAAGGCCGACGCCGGAACTGGTCTCTTCGTTCGAGATTCCGCACGGCGGACACGCGCTGGCGGTCAGCGAGGGCATCGACCGCGACCGCGCTGTCGACGAGGCCGGAGATCAGCTCTCGGTGTTTGGTCGAATCGGAGCGCGCCCGATGAACCTCGAAGAAATGCAACAGCTTTATCTGTTGCCGGGAACTGGCACGACTCCCGGCAAATTGCCGCCAGTTCCCTGGAAAGTTGTCAATCCAGAACGCAACAACGACATTCGGAACCCACGTGAGCGGGAAATCGATCTGCATAACAACGTGGAGAAACTCTACGGCGAAAGTCAGCTACGACGACGCTGAATTCTGCGAGGCGGTGACCAGTCGCTTTTCTCGCCGGATCGATAACGAGAGAAGAGGCCGCCACCACGTCAGCAGGCAGCAACCAGAAGCCCGGCAACTGGGAGGGTGCCGGGCTTCTGTTGTTTCCCGCGAGGCTTCTGCGATCATTCTGTGTGGTCTGCCCCTTGTGCAGCCCAGCACGTTCATCACATTTTCCGGAAGCAAACTCCGTGTCCCGCCGGCTTGAGACAGTGCAAACATTGAAATACGCATTTCTCCGTTTGCCGGTGACGTGCGTGCTGATCATGGTGTCGTGCTTCCTGTATTCGCTGTCGATCTATGTGTCCTTCATCGAGACGGGCACGCTTAAACAGGATTTTAAACCGGGTGCGTTGCACGTTCTCATGCTGACCGAGTCGCCGGACATCAATGGGATGATCTCGCTATGGCAGGGTGAGTGGTGGCGACTGACGGTCAGCGCGTTTCATCATGGAAACTTTCTGCACCTGATCATGAATGTGCTGGCGTTCTGGATGCTGGCGAACCTGGTCGAACCAAAGCTCGGCTGGATGCGTTACCTGGCTTTCTGCCTGGTCGCGGCGACCGTTTCCATCCTGCCGGAAGCGGCGATTGAACACAGCGCTGTCGGGATCTCGGGGATGATCTTTGCGCTGTTCGGCATGATCCTGGTGATTCGTCGACACGACGAGGACGTCGCCGAAAGGATGCATCCGTCGCTGGTAACGATGTGTTTCGCGTCATTATTCATCTGCATCCCGCTGACGCTGTTTCTTGACTTCCCATTCGCCAACGGGGCGCACCTGATGGGACTCGTCTACGGAGCGGCTGTCGGGTGGCTGTGCTATGACCTGCGGCTGCGCAGCCGACTGGCCAGCTATGCGGGACTGACCGTGATTCATGCCGGGTTACTCGGTCTGTTGCTGGCCCTCATGCAGCCCGTGTGGAACGGTCGCTACTTTGCCTGGCGAGCGGTCACGGAAACACAATCGATCGACGACTGGAAGAAAGCCGTCGAACTCGATCCCTCGCTGGAAGTCGGCTGGCGTTATCTGGTGAGTCATCACCTGAAAAACGGGGACCATCATCTGGCGTGGACAACAGCGTTGAAGGGCGCTCGACTGAACCGGTCAAACTCAAGCTTTGACGAGATTGCCCGGATCATCTGGCGGGAATTCAACTCGGTGACCGACCGCGCCGTCGCGCTCGACGAACTGCAGCAGGTATTCGGCAAGGAAGAGGCAGCCTGGATCGACCGTTTCCAACTTCCTCGCTGGGACCATTCATCCCCACACGAACTTGCAGAGCTGTCTCTTCCAGACCTTCCCAATCAGCAGATTGTCAATCTGAACGACCTGCTTGAAGTACCTGCAAACGTTGCTGGCATTACCCGGCCACTGCCCGCACTCTGGCCACCCGGCACCGTCGATCCCGAACACCCGGATAGCGCCCGCCTCGGCACCACACTTTAATAGTACTCAGAGACGGCGTCGTAGTTCGGGACCCGTTTTCAAGCGCTGCCTGATAGACGATATCGTCGATGCTTTTCACTTCGTCGAAGATCAACGACCATCTTCCCCTGACCTGAATGTTTCGGTCATCGCCTTTTTGATCTCAATCATCGCATGTGTGATGACAGGCGACCCTGCCCTGGCCACGATGTTCGATTGCAAATTTGAGGACCCGCCATGTTACGACTTGCGAAACTGATTCTTTGTGTGACTTTCCTTGCGACTTCTGCAGCAACGATTGTGGTCGCTGAAGACGGCAAGAAGCCCGTTGCCACGGACAAGAAATCAAAGCACCCCATCTACGGAGAAACAATGAAGTCGTTGACCGGCAAGTCGGTCAGTCTGGCCAGCTATCGCGGCAAGGTTGTGTTACTTGTCAACGTGGCCAGCGAATGCGGAGCGACTCCACAGTACGGACCGATTCAGCAGCTTCACGAACAGTATGCTGAACAGGGACTGGCAGTGCTCGGATTTCCGTGCAACCAGTTCGGCAGTCAGGAACCGGGAACAGAGGCCCAGATCGCTCAGTTCTGTCAGAAGAATTATGGCGTCAAGTTTGACATGTTTGCGAAGGTCGATGTGAACGGCGAGAAGGCCGCTCCACTGTACTCCTACCTGACGTCCGAAAAGAGTGGTTTGAAGAAGACAGGCCCGATCGGCTGGAACTTCGAGAAGATTCTGATCTCACGCGCCGGCAAGCCGGTTGCACGTTTCGGAACCAGCGTCGAGCCGGATTCAGAGGAGATCGTGAAGGCAATCGAAGCAGAACTGGCAAAGGAAGCTCCAAAGAAGAAAAACGGCAAGGCTTCCTGAAACCTGTCGGATGAAACAAGCTGAGCAGGTCCGCTGTGCCGGTGACACCGCACGATTCGGTCGATCCTCCGACAACGCTTGACGGACGGTGCGAACGTGTCTGTCGGCCCCTGTCCGTTTTTCATGCGGTGCCGCAGGTTGGCAGGCGTGCGGGTTGCGCGCGCCGACCCTGTTGGCGGGCAATGGTGCTGTGGAGACTTCACAGAAAAGTGTTTTGGTCTTAGCCTTAGTTGGATGACTCCTGTGGCTCACGGAGACTCCCAACAGAACCTCCCGGATCCTGTCCACAGCGCCGGGTTTCTTTTTCTGGTATCAATCATTTCCCGGCACTAATCGTGCGCAGCTTTGCGAAGTGACTCCCAGCACAGCATGAAGCCAATTCTCGGACATCTACTGGCGTGTGGAGCGATCGTTGCCTTGATGGTGGCGTGTCTCGGAAGTGACTCGGGGAACGATGGGGATAGCTATCCTGCTCGACCGATCAAGCTTGTGGTTCCGTTCGGGCCAGGAGGGGGCAGTGACACGTTCGGGCGGATTATTAAACGCGGGATCGATGAGGCGGGACTGTTGCCTCAGCCGTTTGTGATTATCAACCGGCCCGGAGGCAGCGCGACGATTGGCAGTCGGTACGTGCGGGACGCGAAGCCGGACGGGTACACGCTGCTGCTGCTGCACGATGCGATTATCACGGCCAGGTATTCGGGCAAGGTGAATTACGGCCCGGAAGCCTTCGAACCGGTCGCCTCGACGGGCCAGATCGGGATGGTCGTCGCCGTTAAAGACTCGTCGCGATTTCAGACGCTGTCGCAGTTGCTCGACGAATGCAGGGCGAAGCCCGACACCATCACCAACGGCGTCAACCTGGGCGCTCCGACTCACTTCGCCGCTCTGCAACTGGAGCAGGCGTTTCCCGGTGCGAAGTTCCGTTTCACTCAGTCGGGAGACGGTGCCGACCGGTCTCTGAAACTTGTGGGAGACCACATTGCCGTGTCGGAGTTTTCGGTTTCTGAGTTTGTCGGATTCGAGGCGCAGGGGCTCCGAGCGCTGGCTTATCTTGGCGAAGACAGATGCGAAGCATTGCCCGATGTTCCGACAGCTCGCGAGCAGGGCGTCGACGTCGTTGACGCGAACCGGCACTACTGGTGGTTTCCGAAAGGGACGCCGCCCGAATGCGTCGACTACGTCGCAAATGTGCTGAAGCAGGCCATGCAGACCGAGCATGTTCGCAAAAGTCTGGCGGAACTACAGATGGAGCCGAGTTTTCTTCAGGGACAGGAGTTCGCCAACTACATTGACGAGCAGGTTGCTGCTGCTCAGAAAGTGGGACAGCAGCAGCCACCTCAGGTTCCGGATATTCCACAGGGGGTGGGTTGGGCACTCGTTGCGTGCGTCGCGGTCATGTTCATCGAAAGTCGACGAGCGACCGTTTCTCACACTCCAGCGGCTATCGAAGATCTGGCCTCGCCAGCAACTCTTCGAACTGTCGGGCTGCTCGCGGCTACTGCGGGGTATGTACTGGCGATGCAGTACGGCGTCCCGTTTGCCTGGGCCACGGTTGCGTTCATTCTTTGCGGCGGGCTGCTGCTCAGCACGCAAAAGAGACGTCACGCACTGTTGATCGCAGAATCGTCTCTAATCGTCGCGTTCGGAGTTCAATTTGTCCTCACAAAAATCGTCGTGACTGACCTGCCGTAGAACAGAAACTTCGTGACACCAACTA
The DNA here is from genome assembly GCA_027624335.1 of Planctomycetota bacterium. GTDB lineage: Bacteria > Planctomycetota > Planctomycetia > Planctomycetales > Planctomycetaceae > JABMPE01. The sequence goes on along the minus strand of JAQBWV010000209.1, from coordinate 286 downwards.
CACAAGCCATAGAACTACTGACCGCTCCGACCGGGTTGATCCTGATCGCTGTCGGGACAGGTCTGGGAATTACCGTGGGCGCCATTCCTGGCCTTACGGGTGCGATGCTGATTGCACTGACGTTGCCACTGACATACTCGATGGACGCGGGCAACGCGATGATTCTGCTGGTGAGTATGTATGTCGGATCGATCAGCGGGGGACTGATTACCGCCACGCTGCTCCGCATGCCCGGCACGCCAGCTTCAATTATGACAACGCTTGATGGCTACCCAATGGCCAGAGA
>JAQBWV010000008.1 GCA_027624335.1 Planctomycetota bacterium | reverse complement strand
GACGTGAAACATGTGGCTCGCCTGATTCTGAACTCGCACACTTACCAGCGTCAGTTCGCCGCACCCGACGACACGACTCCGGTAGAGCTGTTTGCGACGCCCGTGCGACAGCGGCTGACGGCTGAACAACTCGTCGACACGCTGTTTGCAACATCCGGAAAAGAGTTTCGTGCGGGCGACATGAATATCGACGTCGACGGCAGTCGAGCGATCAAGACTTCGCTCAATCTCGGAATTCCTCGACGTGCCTGGATGTTCTCGTCGATGTCGAACGAGCGCGATCGTCCCAGTCTCACACTGCCGCATGTCGCCCCTTTCGTCAGCATGATGGAAACATTCGGCTGGCGAAGTTCACGGCAAAGCCCACTGACGATCCGCGAAGAAGAGGCGACCGTTCTACAGCCAGCGATCGTCGCAAATGGAACGCTCGGTCGACGCTTTACCGGACTGTCAGACGACAGCGCATTCACAACACTCGCCTTGCAGGATCAACCGGCCAGCGTTCTGGTCGAGGCTGTCTTTGTTCGAACGTTGACCCGGCAACCGGCCAGCGAGGAACGAGCGGTGTTTGTAGAACTTCTGAGTAACGGCTACTCAACGCGAATCAATAAGGAAGAACTCGACAAGCCCCTTCCGCTGCTTCCGTCTATCAGAACCGGCGTCGGCTGGTCGAACCACCTGCACTCCGACGCGACGACTCTGCAGATCGCCACACACGAGATGGTTGCTCTGGGCGATACTCCCACGAAGAAGCTCGCCCCTGAATGGCGGGAAAGATTTGAGGATATGCTCTGGGCTTTGATGAATTCACCCGAGTTTGTATTCACCCCCTGACCAGAACACGCGACTTCACACTCTGAGACGCTTACCGCTACTGGGGAAGTTTCGATGTCCAACCAGTTTCCCATTCGAGAAAACGCACACTCGATCACCGCTTACATGATCGTGCCCTGTTGCGTCGAGGCTTTGGCGTTCTACGAAAAAGCATTCGGCGCTCAGTCGAAGTTTCGTCTGGATGGTCCGGGTGGATCGACCATGCATGCAGAAATGAGGATCGGCGATTCGAACGTCATGATGACTGACGAGAATCTGAAACTGGGCATGAAGTCGCCAGCCACACTCGGCGGCGGCACGATGTCACTGCACATTCATGTGGCGGATGTCGACGCCGCTCAGCAGCAGGCAGTAGAAGCTGGCTGTGAAGTTCTGATGCCAGCTGCGGATATGTTCTGGGGAGCTCGCTTCTGCCAGCTACAGGATCCGTTCGGTCATCAATGGAGTATTGCTCAGGACATTGAAACGGTTTCACCCGAAGAACTGATGATCCGCCACGCCAGGGTACTGAAGCAAATGGAACAGAGTTCGTCTGGCGAGAAGTAACTTCCAGGTTCCGCATGCCATTCCCACGACTGGCGGAAACGTCAGAAGCGTGAGTGGGGTTCCCCCCTTAGCGGAAATGATGAATCGATCGGGATCCTGAATGCGGAGAAGTTATTCCGTGGCTGATCCTTAACATAACTTCGACCCTGTGCGTCTTTGAGCTGCCTTCATCCACACGTCAGGAAGTTCATTCGAATACGATCCCCGGAAGCGAATCTTTCAAGCTCACATTCAGATCGGAAAGAACAACAGCATGCTGAAACACCTGACCTGCTGCGGGGTCGTTCTGACATTCGCAATGGCTGGCTCGGTCCATGCCGACCAGATATTTCGAACAACGGTCTGGAAAAGCGGCGAGGGCAGTTATCACACGTACCGGATCCCTTCGGTCATCAGGGCAAAGAACGGGACGCTGCTTGCCTTCTGTGAAGGTCGCAAGTCCGGCCAGGGTGACGCTGGCAACATCGACCTTCTGCTGAAGCGTTCGTCAGACGGCGGGAAGACATGGACCGACAACGTTGTCCTGTGGGACGACAACGGGCACACCTGCGGAAATCCCTGCCCGGTCGTTGACGAGTCCACTGGGACGATCTGGTTGCTGCTGACTCGAAATCTCGGAACCGATCACGAGTCCGACATCATCCACAAGAAAGCCGAATCTACTCGCACAGTCTGGGTCAGTCACAGCTCCGACGACGGACGGACATGGACCGCGCCGAGCGAGATCACGGCGACCACCAAAGATCAGAGCTGGGGCTGGTACGCGACCGGCCCCGGCGTCGGGATTCAGATTCAGCACGGCCCGCACGCGGGAAGACTTGTCATCCCCTGTGACCACAGCTACGACGATCCCAACGGCAAAGTTCGAGGCGGGCCATACGAGTATGGAGCACACTCGATCCACAGCGACGACCACGGCAAGACCTGGCAAATGGGCGGCACTATTCGACCGAAAACTAATGAGTGTCAAGTCGTGGAGCTCGACGATGGACACGGTTCCCTGCTGATGAACATGCGATCGTATTTCAACCGAAAACGACGCACGCACTCGATCAGCAAAGACGGCGGAGCCACCTGGCCAGCTCCCCTGGATGCTCCACAACTTGTTGAACCGGTTTGCCAGGGAAGCATCATCAGACACCGTTGGTCAGACGGTGCGAGGTCAGACGGTGGAAGGTCAGACAATGGGATACCCGGAGTGCTGCTGTTCTCGAACCCTGCCAGTGAGAAAGGCCGTGTGAACCTTACGGTTCGAGCCAGTTTCGACGATGGAGTGACCTGGCCGTTGGCGCAGGCACTGCATACCGGGCCAGCAGCTTACTCCTGCCTTGTCTCACTGCCTGACGACGCGTTCGGTTGCCTGTACGAAGCCGGCGAGAAGAGCGCTTACGAATCGATCGTGTTCCATCGACTGCCGGACAAGTCGCTTCAACTGCCATGAGAACGAACGGGCCTCAATCCAGGACTGTCAGTTCCCGCAGCAACTCCATCGTTTCTTCCAGCGGAAGTCCGACGACGTTACTGAAGCTGCCTTCGAACTTTGTGATGAAGGCGCTGCCGGCGCCCTGGATGGCATAGCCGCCCGCTTTCCCGATCGGCTCGCCGGTCGAGATGTACCAGTCGAGCAGGGACTCGACATCATCCCTCATTGTCACGCGTGTACTGCACGTTCGAGTCGCCGTCTGCCGAACCTGTCCGGCGGCATCCAGCAAAGTCGCTGACACTCCGGACAGGACTGAATGCGTTTTCCCGGCGAAGTATTCGCGGAACCAAAGTCGAACGTCGTTCTGCCAGTCGTCGCCGTCAGAAGGCTGTCCCAGCGCCAGCGGTCGTCCCGAACGATCGGTCACGATAACCGTCGTATCCGCGCAGATGACGACGCATCCCGTACCGAATGTTCCGCGGAAATCAGCGTTCTGGAGCTGCAGGACGACGTCCGTTTGTTTAACAGCGACGATTTCCAGAATTCTCGAATGAAACTCAGAAAGCACGCTCAGGTCTTCAAACCCCGGTTCGTTGGCATCCCTGGGCGGCAGAACGACCAGCCGTTCTGGATCGACGATCGTGCTCAACAGTTCCAGACGTCTCGGAGAACGAGACCCAACGACCACCGACAGTGCCATTCTTGTTCTCACCATTTCCGAGCTGAATTCACCGTTTCGTGAACTGATTGAGGGAAGCATCGAGTAATTCCCGCAAACACTCAACCACCGTCCGGCAGCCACTTCTGCTCATGAGGTGTTCAGCTGGATTTCTATCGATCAGAATATCGGTCTGCCGTTTCTTGTCTCGCCCGAAATCAGAGCCCACCAACTATCAGGAGTCTCACCGTGAAGAAGTCGTTTGTGTTTGCTGCAGGCCTTATCTCGCTGGCCGGTCTTGCTTTTACGTTGTCGTCCGGACAAGTCACTGCTCAGAAGAAGGGCAAGACACGACCGATGACGACCGCTCAACTGATGTCCGGACTCGTGAAGCCGCAGCTTGGGGTTCTTCAGGAGCAGCTTGCTGACGAGAAGACCCCCGAAGGCGAAGACGGCTGGAAGGCCGTCACGACGAGTATTGCGCTGCTCAACGAGTCCGGCCACATCATGATGGAAGACGATCGCTGCCCGGACAAGATCTGGGCCGACGCCTGCGAAGTGCTTCGCAAGGCCACCGAAACCGCGCTCAGCAAGGCCGAGCAGAAAGACGCTGCCGGAGTGCGCGAGTCCATCGCCGGCATTTCTGCTTCGTGCAAAGCCTGCCACACTGAGCACAAATACAAGAAGAAATAATTCACTGTTGAACGTTGAAATGTTCAATGTTCGTCAATCAGTCGCGTCTTTCAACGACCGTATCTTCTGACTTATCAGTAAGGATATCAGCTATGAGCGATGCTCCCGTACTATCAACCTCTCGTCGCGACTTTCTGAAGGATTCCGGACGGATCGCCGGAGCTGCCGCGCTGGTCGGCGCGGCCGGTTCTCACCTCCACGCGGCCGAAAACAATGTCATTCAGATCGCCCTGGTCGGTTGCGGCGGACGAGGTACTGGAGCGGCGTCGAACGCGCTCTCTGTCAACAATGGCCCGATCAAACTGATCGCCATGGCTGACGTCTTTGCGGACAAGCAAAGCAAAGCTCTTGCCGGACTGAATGGCCAGTTCAAAGACAAGATTGACGTCCCGGAAGAAAGGACATTTCTCGGGTTTGATGCTTACAAGAAGGCGATGGACTGCCTGAATCCCGGCGACATCGTGGTCCTCACGACACCTCCGGCATTTCGCTGGCTGCACTTTACCTACGCCATCGAACGCGGCCTGAACGTCTTCATGGAGAAGCCCGTCACGATCGACGCTCCAACAACGCAACGAATGCTGGGTCTGGCTAAGAAAGCCGAAGAGAAGAACCTGAAGGTTGGTGTCGGACTGATGTGTCGTCACTGCAAAGCTCGTGGAGAGCTCGCCGATCGAATTCATTCCGGCGAAATCGGCGACGTCCTGACGCTGCGAGCTTATCGCATGGCTGGTCCGACCGGGTCTGCGGCTGTTGGCCCTGCTCCTGAAGGAACCAACGAACTGGAATGGCAGATCCGCAACTTCCACGGCTTCCTGTGGCTCAGTGGTGGAGCAGTCAGCGACTTTCTGATTCACAACATCGACGAAGGCTGCTGGGCGAAGGGCGCCTGGCCGGTTGAGGCTCAAGCGTGTGGCGGCCGTCACTACCGCTTCGATAAGAACGGTCAACCGGCCATCGATCAGAATTTCGACAGCTACTCGATCGAGTACACCTTCGCCGATGGAACCAGGCTGTTCGTCGATGGTCGCACGATTCCTGGTTGCCATCAGGACTTCGCGACATACGTGCATGGTTCGAAGGGTTCAGCGGTGTTCTCGTCGCGCGGCCACCTGCCAGCTCGCAGCCGCATCTACAAAGGCCAGAACTTTGTGAAGGACGATCTGCTCTGGGCTTATCCTCAACCTGAACCGAATCCTTATCAGGTCGAATGGGACGACTTTATCCACGCGATCCGAGAAGACCTGCCGTACAACGAGGTCGAACGAGGAGCCATGGCGAGCCTCGTCACTTCGATGGGGCGGATGGCGGCTCACACGGGCCGGCTCATCACGATGGAAGAAATGATGCAGCACGATCACGAGTTCGCGCCGGATCTGGCGAATCTGTCCTTCGAAGGGCCACCACCGATCCAGTTGAAAGACGGCAAGTATCCGGTCCCAATGCCAGGCATCACGAAGAAACGAGAATACGAAGTCTGACGAGTGTTGCGTCTTGCGTTCGAGCATTCACCGCCCCGGTTGTATTACGCAGCCGGGGCTTTTTCGTCCGACCCAATTGTCGGTGTGTCACGCACTTGTCTCTGTTTTTCCCAGTCAGGATCACCTGAATGCGAAACAAGGAGTCCTGAGCGCTGCCAGGTTTTGAAATGTCATCTGGCCAGGATCGGGGAACTCCCTGATAATCTGCGAGCGGGTCGACTTTCGGCAATGAAGTGCTCCATTTCCTGCCGATGAAAGCACCACTGCTTTATGGCGAAAATCAAATCTCTCCACTGACATCCGACGGAGGTTCCAAACCCATCCGATTGGCTTTGACGATTAACGGTGAGTGCCTGGCACTACCGCGTTACGCCATTCTTCAAGCGACTCTGCCGTCGCATTCGTCGAGAGATTTGACATTTGAAAACCGCGACTTCTTCGGATGTCGCGGTTTTCTTTCTTTATCGGCTGAGCACTCCACCGACTGATCGGATCGTTTCCAGAGGCAATTGGCACCGACGCGTCTCATGTCGGAGAGCTTTGCACTGATGCCTGGTAAGTGGGCGTTTCAGTAACCATTCGCCGGAAACTCATGAGAATCATGGTCCGGCATGATCATTGCTGCCGATCAGTCTTTTGTGGTCTCGGTAACCGGTTCTGGAAGGCAGGAAGCCTCCAGATCAACCCGGCCCGACCGGAATTCCATCTGCAAGGCTCGATCGAATGCGGACACAGTCAACGAACAGTGCGTCAGAGCGTGTCAGTACAGAAACTGCCGACTCAGCATCACGAACGGAATCGCGAACGGAATCGCGACGCTGGCGACTGGTCAAGCGATTCCAGACGCTGGAGTCGGCGTTGGCACTAATGAAGCAACTTAATGACCGAGGACAGGCCTCACAGCTCGTGATGGCCGACGGGCTGTCAGTCATCATTCGGTGAGTCTGAGGTAGTATCACGACTCACACTGCACATTCGAAAGTCACTTATTTCTGGACCGACAGCGAGACCAATCGGCAGCGTAGCGATTGATCATCGAAGAAGCTCCGTGGAGTCCCTCACGTGGGAGAAGCTGAAGAATCGCAATACGACGTCGTCGTCATCGGAACTGGTCCGGGTGGCGAAGGCGCGGCGATGGAAGCGACAAAGCATGGACGACATGTTGCGGTTGTCGAACGGCTCCCGCAGATCGGTGGTAACTGCACGCATGTTGGAACAATCCCCAGCAAGTCACTGCGGTCTGCGATTTCGCGGCTGACTGAAGTCAACTCCAACCAGCATTTCCGCGAAGCTGGAGTTTCCATTCATCTCGGTTTTCGCGACCTGCGGCGAGCGGCCAGTTCCGTCATTGAGAAACAGGTCGGAATGCGTCGCAGCTTCTACGACCGAAACAACGTCGACGTGTATCACGGTCATGCTTCATTCCGGGACAACGAAACAGTCGTCGTTGAAATGGGGGATGGGCATCAGAAGATCCTGCGTGCCAGGTCGTTTGTAATCGCCACGGGTTCGCGACCCTATCGGCCAGCCACTATCGACTTCACGCATTCGCGAGTTTTTGACAGCGACACGATCCTTAATCTCGATGAAACGCCCCGTTCGTTGACCATCTATGGAGCCGGGGTTATCGGCTGCGAATACGCGTCGATGTTTCGCAATCTCGGAGTCAAGCTGAATCTTGTTAATACGCGGGACAAACTGCTGGAGTTTCTGGATGACGAAATCATCGACGCACTGAGCTATCACATGCGCGACACAGGTGTTCGCATTCGGCACGGCGAGGTATTCGAGAAGTTAGAGCTGCTTGATGATTGTGTGATCCTGCATCTGAAGTCAGGAAAGCAGTTGAAGTCGGATGCACTCCTTTGGGCGAATGGCCGATCAGGCAATACTGATTCGCTCGCCCTGGCGAATGTGGGTCTGGAAGCGGATCACCGAGGCCAGATCGCAGTGAATGCCAACTTCCAAACGGCAACGGACCACATCTATGCGGTTGGAGATGTGATCGGGCTGCCGGCACTGGCCAGCGCCGCTTACATTCAAGGACGTTTTGCGGCGCGCCATCTCGGCAACGGCGAGTGTGCAGACTTCCGTATGGCGGAGATTCCGACAGGCATCTATACCAGCCCGGAAATCAGCTCGCTGGGCAAGACAGAAAAAGAACTCACCGAAGCTCGTGTCCCGTATGAAGTCGGGCACTCAATGTTCAAGAACCTTGCGCGAGCACAGATTGTCGGAAAGCCGGTCGGCATGCTGAAGCTGCTGTTCCATCGTGAGACGCTCGAAATTCTCGGGATTCACTGTTTCGGCACAAACGCTTCCGAGATCATCCACATCGGCCAGGCGATCATGTCGATGCCGGCGCCGCACAACTCGCTGGAATACTTCACGAACACGACGTTCAACTATCCGACCATGGCCGAAGCCTACCGTGTCGCCGCGCTGAACGGTTTCAACCGGCTGTGAGAGCGGCACCTTCAGGCGAAGAGCTGCGTCAGCGGTGTTCCCTGGTCAATCACGTGTGTTGGCCGTCCTTGAGGATCGGGAACTCGCAGTTCGGGGTCGATGCCGAGGGCCTGGTAGATTGTCGCGGCGAGATCTTCCGGGCTGACAGGTGGAGTCACCGAGTAGGCGGCGTCTCGATCCGTCTCTCCGTAGATGCCTCCACGCTGGATGCCAGCTCCAGCGAGCACTGCTGGAAACACAGTGCTCCAGTGATCACGCCCCCAACTGGCATTGGCCCTGGGAGTGCGACCCATCTCGCCCATGCAAACGACGAGTGTTTCGTCGAGCAACCCTCGGTCATCCAGGTCGGTCAACAAAGTAGACAGCGCCGAGTCCATCGTTGGCAGCAGATTCTTCTTAACATCGTCACTGTTCCGGTGAGAATCCCACGAGTACCCATCAACACAGTCATAGTGGACCGTAACAAAACGGGAACCAGCTTCGATCAGGCGCCTGGCCATCAGTGTTGACTGGCCAAACAGGTGCCGACCATACGCATCGCGAAGCGTTGCCGGTTCGCGACTGAGGTCCAGTGCCTCCCTCGTTTTCTGAGACGAAACCAGCGACAGCGCCCGTTGCTGAAACTGGTCGTAGGCCTGCACCGAAAGTGCGGGAAGTTTCCGGACGCTCGCGTCAAACTGTTCGAGAAGAGAACTACGGCGACTCATACGGTCGAGAGTCAGCGCTTCGTGACTGACGAGGCCTTCAATCTGAAAACTGAGTTCCTCGTCGGTGCAGTCTCGCCAGTAGGGGTTGTCCTTGCTGTCGCGTTTCTCGATGCGCGTGTTAACCGGATCAAATCCTCGGCCGAGCCATCCGCCGGTCTCACCGGGCCGTTGAAGTTGAACCCGGTACTCCTGCAGACGTCCGAGAAAGTTCGGAACGACGACGTAGCTGGGCATGTCTTTCGCAAGTTTCGATTGTTTCTGCGTCAGGTACTCAACCACCGAGCCCATCGACGGCCAGTCTTTCGGCGTGACATTGAAGCCGCTGCCGATCGGGACGTGCCAGCGATGTCCGGTTTGAACGTAGTGTCCACCTCCGCTGTGATCATTGAAATCGTGACTCATCGTGCGAATAACAGTGAACTTGTCAGAGACCTGAGCCGTCTTCGGCAGGTGTTCAGAAATCAGCAGGCCTGGCGTGCGGCAGGCGATTGGTTTGAATGGCCCGCGAATGGCTTCGACCGCCTCCGGCTTCATATCGAACGTCTCATGCTGCGCGGGTCCTCCGAATAGAAAGAGGAAGATAACGTGCTTCGCGCGAGCATTCTGAAACGGTTGAGCTACTTCGGCAGCCAGCAACTGCGGCACGTTCAGACCGAGCAGTCCTGCGCCACCGGCCTGCAGCAGTTGCCGCCGTGAAAAACCATCGCAGTTCCGCTGACCACGCCCAAGTATCCTCAGCATGAAAGCATTCTCCTCTACCTCAGCCACACCGTTATCCCAGGACATTCAGTGTATCGACATGCTTCAAATCATGAAGTGCCATCCTGATATCGGCAGTCGGAGCAAAAACGTTGGTCACTGAAAATCCCGGGACTGGTATCGGCCTCCTGAAACGGCTTTCGACAGATCTTCCAGGTGGTCAGTGACGACGTGGATAACTCCCGCCTCGTTCTGCAGAATGCCTCGAGCAATCACCGCAGACGCCGTTCGAGCCACCATGCGGAACCGGTTCCAGACATCAGGATGAATCACTAGATTGGCGGTTCCGGTTTCGTCTTCCAGCGTGACGAATGTAATACCGCGAGCTGATCCTGGATGCTGTCGAACCAGCACGATGCCGGCCACGTGAACCCGCCGATCGGGAGCCCGGTCCTTCAGCGATGCCGCTGAAGCGATCCCCAGTTCCTGGAACTTCGGTCGGAATGACTCCAGCGGATGCCCTTTCAAAGACAGTCCGGTGGCCTGGTAATCAGCAAGAATCTGAGCCATCTCGGACATCCCTGGCAATTCGGACGGAGTCTCTTCCAGCTGCTGGTGATCGTCGAACAGCGGGTGCGACTTCTGATCCGGCAGCGACTCCCACATGGCGGAACGACGCTCCAGCTTCAACGATCCAAAAGCGTCTGCCTGCGACAATCGCGACAGCACGGAGCTCCCCAGTCGAGTGCGGACACGGAAGTCCTCGAACGACTCGAACGGACGTAGTTCCCGAATACGCATCACCGTCCTTGCGACTTCGGACGACAGGCCATTGACCATGCGAAACCCAAGTCGCAGCGCCGGTCGAACGTGCTTTGAAGCTTCGCCCGAGCGTTGATCGATGCCGGGTTCGAGTGTGCAATCCCAATCGCTGCAGCTGACATCGACCGGTCGCACCTCGACGCCATGTCGTCGAGCGTCCGTCACCAGTTGCGACGGCGCGTAAAATCCCATCGGCTGGCTGTTAAGCAACGCTGCCGTGAAGGCCGCCGGGTGATAACACTTCAACCAGGCGCTGGCGTAGGCGAGTAATGCGAAACTCGCCGAATGCGATTCCGGAAATCCGTACTCGCCGAATCCCTGAATCTGTCGGAACAGTCTTTCCGCGAAATCAATGTCATAGCCGTTGCCGAGCATGCCATCGATGAACTTTCTATGGAACTGGTCAATTATCCCCTGACGCCGCCATGCGCCCATGGCTCGACGAAGCTGATCGGCTTCTCCCGGAGTGAACCCGGCGGCGACGACCGCCAGCTGCATCGCCTGTTCCTGGAAGATCGGCACGCCCAGCGTCCGATGCAGCACTTCGCGAATGCGGTCATTCGGATAAGTCACCGCTTCCAGTCCGCACTTTCGTCGCAGGTAAGGATGCACCATGTCGCCCTGAATCGGTCCAGGGCGGACGATCGCCACTTCGATCACCAGATCGTAGAAGCAGCGAGGCTGCAAACGCGGCAGCATGCTCATCTGCGCCCGGCTTTCAATCTGAAAGACACCGATCGTGTCTGCCTGACTGATCATCCGGTAGACACCGGGATCCTCAGCAGGGATCGTGGCCAGCGTCAGATCGCGATCTTCATGATCACGAATCAGATCGAGTGATTTCCGAATCGCCGTCAGCATGCCCAGCGACAGGCAGTCGACTTTGAGAATGCCTAGCGCGTCGAGGTCGTTCTTGTCCCACTGCACGACAGTTCGCTCGGGCATCGAAGCATTCTCGATCGGAACCAGTTCTGACAGCAGACCTCGCGTAAAAATCATCCCGCCAACATGCTGAGAAAGATGTCGAGGAAAATGCAGGATGCTCTCCACCAGTGACACAAACTGCCGGGCTTTCCGCGAGGCTGGATCGAGTCCTGCTGCCCGCAACCAGTCATTTGACTCCGGCGCTGCGACGTGATCATGCAGCTTCGACAATCGATTGATGCGGTCGATGGAGAACCCCAGCGCCTTGCCAACATCCCGCACGGCTGACTTCATCCGATAAGTAATCACTCCGGCGGTCATCCCGGCTCGGTCACGACCGTACTTCGCGTACACATACTGAATGACTTCTTCGCGACGTTCGTGTTCAAAGTCGACATCGATATCCGGCGGCTCGTCGCGTTCTTTACTCATGAAACGTTCGAACAAAACCGAACTGCGGTCGGGGTCGACTTCGGTAATCCCCAGACAGAAACACACAGCCGAGTTCGCAGCGGAACCTCGCCCCTGACAGAGAATTCCTCGGTCGCGAGCAAAGCGAACGAGATCCCACACAGTCAGAAAATAAGCCTCGTACTTCAGCTCCTCGATCAGTCGCAGCTCATGATTCAGCAGATCGCCAACCTTGCGAGGAACACCATTCCGGTAACGATTGCGAGCCCCTTGCCATGTCAACTGCTCCAGATATTCCTTCGGCTCGCGACCTGTGGGACACAGTTCCTCCGGATACTCATACCGCAGTTCGTCGAGCGAAAACGTGCAGCGATCAGCGATCTCGCGTGTTCGACAAACCGCTTCTGGCACCGTCGCAAATAACTGCAGCATGGACTCGGTCGATTTGAGATGTCGTTCCGCATTGGGAAATCGACGAGAGCCCAGCTCAGCCACCGTACAACCATGCCGCACTGCGGTCAGCACATCGTGCAACGGCTGACGCTGCGGCTCGTGATAGTACACGTTGTTCGCAGCCGCGACGGGCACACGCGCCTCGTCTGCCACACGCTTCATGCGGGCGAGCTTCAGTCCGTCGTGGGGTCCATAATCCAGCTCCGCCAGACCATAACAGTCATCGCCGAAGCATTCGCGATACCGGCTCGGCCAGAGACCTTGACCGGCGACGAGACAGTTCGCCAGAGGAACGCACGCCAGCAGCCCCGTTGAATGCCGCGAGACATCGTCAAACGTGAGGTTGCATTCACCTTTCGGCGCGTTACGGCGCCCATGCGTAATCAGCATCGAAAGCCGACCATATGCGGCACGATCGGTAGCCAGCAGAATGACCGGTGGTGCATCGTGCGGAGTTATCTCCGCGCCGATCAGCAACTTCAGTCCGGTTTCCCTGGCCGCGACATGAGCCCGCACGACTCCCGCGACGCTATTCCGATCAGTAATCGCCAGAGCTGACAGGCCCAGTTCAGAGGCGCGGTTAACCAGCTCGTCTGCATGCGACGCTCCTTCCAGAAACGAAAAGTTCGTACGGCAATGCAGCTCCGCATAGCTGCCCGCGAAAATTGCAGGCTTCGGCGGATCAGCACATCGACGTCGATCTGGGGGCGGCATGTTTGCTTAGTGACGATATCAGGAATCAGGAGACCGATCGGTGACGCGGGTCTTTTACACAAGTGGTTTGCCATGTCACACACTGGTACTGCGCTGCCACAAGGAAGCACTTACACAGAGCACAACACTGTGATGTTTCAAATGGCCTGATGCAGGGACCGCTCGAGAAACATGTGAGCGGTACTACCTGTTCCGGATCCTCGCTGTCGTACGTGATTCGCAGGCGAATGGCAGTTCGGTGCCGGCTTCGAAGAACAGAGACCGGACCATTCCCAGACCGATGGGTTTGCCCTCGGACCATGACCACGTGACTGATGTCGCGCGGCCTGCTTCTTTTTCCTCGTTCTTCGGATTCAGCAGGACAGTGCCGACCGGTGGCAACTCGGGCGAATCAATGACAAATGATCTGAGGGCTTTGTTAACGTGACCCATTGCGTTGAGTCGGGCGATGGGTTCCTGCCCGAGATAGCAACCTTTCTGAAACGAGATTGCCCGCTCGGTTCGTCCGGCTTCCTGAGCGAGATTCTCATCCGACAGGTCGATACCGTACCAGGGAAACTCAGCTTCAATCCGCAACGAGTGAAACACGCTCAATCCTGCTGGCGCTATGTCAGCTTGAGTGAGGTGCTGCCAGAGTTGATCGCCATGCTCAACGGACGTTGTGAGCAGAAACGCAGGCAGACCGAACATATCGACTCGTTTGGCATGACACTCGGCAATCACCGCTCCGACCTGCACGTTGACAGTTGCGTGACGCCAGGGTTCCAGCGCGGCGACGTCGAGTCCAGCCTCAGTCAAACGCTTCGCCGACTCGGGACCGGACACGAGAAACTCTGCGAACGTGCCTGTCCGGTCGACCAGTTCGATATCTTCGATGAGGTGGTACTTGTTGAGATGCGAAGTCAGAGCCTCGATCTGGTCGGGAACTGACTCGATCCACAGCGAATCTTCGCTGGCAAATACAAAAACATGTCCGAGGATCCGACCCTTCACATTGCACAGGAACGCTTCGCATCCGGATCCGGAAAGCAGCCCCTTAATATCGTTTGTGCAGAACCCGTGCAGGAATGAGTGCCGATCCGCTCCGGACATCTGCATTTGCGTGCGATCGGAAACGTCGAAGATCGCCGCCGTTTCCGTGGCCGCTCGATATTCGGACTCCGGATCTCCGAAGTCCTGCTGCGAGGATCGCGTCTGCACGTCGAAATCTCCGTGTGTCCAAAAAACGATTTTGATTCAGTCCTGCCGGACGAGGACCGTATTGCACGGTCAATGCGGAAGCAAACCCTCGTGCTCATGGCTCGTCGTGGCGAGCATGCAGGGCGATCCATTAAAGTGCCTGCCCCTGGACCGCTCTCATAATGCCTGACCAGCAACCTTCATGATGAGGATGCAAACTGATGAAAACTTCCGCCAAAGTGCTGCTGGGCAGCGTGGCAGTTTTATTGAGCGGCATTGTGCCAGCTGTTTCGGCAGTGGATCGGCCGAACATTCTGTGGATCACCAGCGAAGATAATGGCCCCGAACTCGGCTGCTACGGCGACGACTACGCGATCACGCCACACATTGACGCGCTGGCGAAAAAGAGCAGTCGATACCTGCACTTCTGGTCGAACGCTCCGGTCTGTGCTCCGGCGAGGACGACGATCATTACCGGCGTTTATCCGCCAGCGACCGGTGCTGAGCACATGCGGAGCAACGTGCCACTGTCGCCGACGCTGAAGATGTATCCACAAATCCTGCGCGAGGCCGGCTACTACTGCACGAACAACAGCAAGGAAGATTACAACCAGATCAAACCGGGTGAGGTGTGGGATGCATCCTCGGGCAAAGCTCATTGGAAGAATCGCCAGCCAGGTCAGCCATTCTTTGCGATCTTCAATCACACGATCAGCCACGAAAGTCAGATCAGAAACAGGATCGATCAAAAGAATCAGATTCACGACACGGCAAAGGCTCGCATACCGGCCTACCACCCGGACACTGCGGAAGTCCGTAAGGACTGGGCACAGTATTACGACCGCATCACGATGATGGATGAACTGGTCGGCAGAAACCTGGCGGAACTGGAAGACGCCGGTGTCGCTGATGACACGATTGTCTTCTACTACGGAGACCACGGTTCCGGCATGCCGCGCAGTAAACGCTGGCCATACAACTCGGGATTGCACGTTCCGCTGATCGTCCACATTCCTGAGAAGTTCTCGCACCTGCGCCCAGAAGATTATGCAACAGGTGGTACGTCGGATCGTTTGACTGCGTTCGTCGATCTGGCTCCGACACTGCTGAGTCTGATCGGCCAGGCACCGCCCGAATGGATGCAGGGACACGCTTTCGCCGGGAAGTACGACGCCGGTCCGCAGCCTTACATTTACGGATTTCGAGGTCGCATGGATGAGCGATACGATCTCGTCCGGTCAGTGACGGACGGTCGGTACGTTTACATCCGCCAGTACATGCCTCACAAGATTTACGGACAGTACATCCAGTACATGTTTCAGACGCCGACAACTCGTGTCTGGAAAGAAATGTTCGACAACGGCCAGTTGAATGCCGCACAGAGTCACTTCTGGCAGCAGAAGCCATCGGAAGAACTTTACGATCTGCACACAGACCGCGACGAAGTGAATAACCTGGCGAAGTCGTCCGAGCATCAGAATGTGTTGCAGAAGCTCCGTCAGGCACAGCGTGATCTGGCGGTGAAGATTCGCGACGTCGGCTTCATGTCGGAAGATGATCTGCATTCGCTGGCAGAAGGCTCGACCCCGTACGACGTCGGCCACGACACGGCGAAGTACGACCTCGAGTCGATTCTGACCGCAGCGGAAGACGCCTCTTCACGAGACGCGGGGAAGACGGACTCTCTGGTTTCTCGCTTGTCAGACAGCAATCGCTCTGTCCGTTACTGGGCGGCTCTGGGTCTTCTGATGCGCGGCGAAGCGGGACTGCAAGCGGGGCATGACGCACTGATCAAGTCGCTCAGTGACGAGTCTCCATCGGTGCGAGTCATTGCGGCTCAGGTACTCGCGCAATTCGGCTCGAACGCCGACAACGTGAAGGGACTCGCCGTCCTGGTGAAGCATGCGTCGATTGAGAGCAACACCATCTTCGTTTCCATGTTGGCATTCAACGCGCTGGACGAACTTGATGACCGAGCAGCATCCGTTGCGGAACTGATCAAAGAATTGCCAGACAAGTCACAGGTAAAGTATCCGCGCATGGATGCGTACGTTCCGAATCTGAAATCCAGAACACTGAGCGATCTGCAAGCGACGAAGTAGCTCGGAAATGGTCACACTCGCAGGACAATCACCATCTCTCGGAAGATGCACGACCCATTCCGACGAGGGGTGGCAGAATGCGTCTCGTATTACATTGCTGGCCGATCCAGGAGACTTCACGATGACATTCAGGACACGACGAATGGCTCGAATCACGAAGGTGGCTCTCATTCTGGCTGCAGTCTGTATGACCGGCCTCAGCGAAGAGGGGATCAGTGGCGAGTCTCGACTCGAAGCGACCGAGATCGCTCGTCCGGCGTGGACCACTTCAAAGCTTACGGGCACACCCAATCCGCCGGCACCTTACGCGATCCGGCCAGCTTATCCGCACCTCTCCTTCAAGAATCCGACCAGCGTTGAGGAGCTACTCGGAGGCCGGATGCTCGTCACAGAGATCGGCGGCAACGTTTACACGTTTCTCAAGGACACGCAGACTCAACACAAGGAGCTGCTGCTAACAATCGACGGCGGGAAAGTCTGGCACGCCACGGCGTATCTGCAGACAGGGCCTGAGTGGCAACTCTTCGTGTGCTATTCGAAAGACGACACGTCTTACGTTTCGAGGTTTCAGGTCAACGACTCGGCGAAGGCTGATCCGAAGAGCGAAGAGGTCATCATCACCTGGCCGGCGGGAGGCCATAACGGCGGATGTTTGCGGTTCGGAACGGACGGCATGCTTTACATCTCGACCGGCGACGGATCGGGACCGAATCCTCCCGACGGTCGGACGGCAGCACAGGACGTTTCAAACCTTTTTGGTTGCGTGTTGAGGATCGACATTCGACGCAAGGACGCAGGCAAGAACTACGCGGTGCCAGACGACAATCCGTTCGTCGATCTCGCGGGAGCCCGACCGGAGATTTGGGCGTATGGGCTGAGGAATCCCTGGAAGTTTGGCGTCGACCGGGAAACAGGAAACATCTTCGCCGCAGACAACGGCTGGGAATCCTGGGAAATGGTGCACCGCATTGTCCGAGGCGGAAACTGCGGCTGGCCGATCATGGAAGGCCGAGCGGTCCTGCGGAGCGAAGTCAAACAAGGCCCCACTCCGATCCGACCGCCGGTGAAAGATCATTCGCACACGGAAGCGAACTCGGTGATCGGCGGCCCGATTTATCGTGGCACAAAATTGCCGGCACTGAATGGCACGTTCATCTATGGAGACTACATCACCGGCACGATCTGGGGTCTCAAGTCAGACGGTGAGGACTCGTACGTGCACACGACGCTGGTCGACACCGACCAGCGCATCACAGCCTTTGCCGAGGGTTCCGCCGGAGAACTCTTCGTTCTCGACTACGACTACACCGGTCAGATTTACGAGCTGGTCCCGTCCGGCCTGCAGGACAAGTCGGCGGACTTTCCTCGTCGACTGAGCGAGACCGGCCTGTTCACATCGCTTGAGACAATGACGCCCGCACCGGGAATCATGCCGTACGACGTCGTCGTCGAACGCTGGGTCGATGGCGCCACGGCGAAGCGCTGGGTCGCGATTCCAGAATCAGGATCGATCACGCTGCGAGATGGAACAACTCCAGCCAGTTATCCGGAAGGAACCGTCTTCGTCAATCACCTGACCATGCCGGAAACAGACTCGACGAAAGACCCGCTCCCGTTGGAAACGCAGATTCTGCACTTCGAAAATGGTAGCTGGCATCCCTACAGCTATCTTTGGGACGACGAGAAAACTGATGCCGTGCTTGTCGACGCCGCTGGAACTGACCGCGAAATTGGTTCTGCACATTCCGATGCGGTTGATGAAGTCACCGGACGAACGTGGCACGCCAATGCTGAGAATGAGTGCCGCATGTGTCACAACGCCGGATCGGGATTCGTGCTGGGCTTCGTGCCGAATCAGCTCAATCGAGCGTTGTCTTCGTCAAAGGAAGACGTCCAGAACCAACTTGATTGGCTCGCCCGTCACGGGGTTGTCGCATCCGCTGTGCGGTTGCCCCAAGAATCCCCAGGGGAACTTGTCGATCCTCATGACGAATCGCAGAACCTCAACGATCGAGCGAGATCTTATCTTCATGGTAACTGCAGCTCGTGCCATCACCCTGGCGGGAATGCCATCGTCTCGTTCTACCTTCGCCGCGAATTACCATTCGACGATCTCAAGACAAACAAAGGCACGGGGATCGGCACGTTCGGTCTTCAGAACGCAAAACTCATCGTGCCGGGTGATCCATATCGTTCGGTCCTGCTGTACCGAATGTCGAAACTCGGCTATGCACGAATGCCGTACATCGGCTCGCGAGTGGTCGACAGCCAGGGTGTGGCACTTATCGATCAGTGGATTCGGTCGTTGCCTCACGAAGACAGCGAACTGGATTCGACACCGGTTCAAAAGGACTCTCAGGATCAGAAGCTGCTGTCGCAATTGGCATCCACAATACGACCGCGTGGCAGCCTCGAACGAGGCCAGCAGGCGGCGGTCGACTCCCTCGTCAAATCGACTGCGGGAGCGTTGGCGCTCTCAGCAGGTATTCACAGCGGCTCGATCCCGCATATCAATACGAACCGCGTTTACGAATCAAGCGGTAATGATGTCCGTGGTTTGTTCGAGACGTTTGTTCCGGAAAAGTCGCGACGCAAGACACTCGGCCGGAATGTCGATCCTCAGACGATTCTGACTCTCGCAGGCAACGCCAGCCGCGGCCGGCTCATCTTTTACAGTGACGGAGCCCGCTGTCGAAACTGCCATGACCTGAACGACCCCGCGAAGTCGACAGGGACAACACTTACAGAAATCCGCATGAAATACAAAAGCCGCAATGAGATGCTGACGCATATTCTGAAACCATCGCTCAAGGTCGACGAAAAGTTTGCGATGTGGGTCGTCGTGACTGACTCAGGCAAGGTGCATAGCGGGTTGCTCGTCAGTCAGAGTGACACTGAGGTAGTGCTGAAGACCGCCGAACGAAAGACGGTTCACATCGCGGCATCCGAAATCGAAGCGATGAAGAAAAGCCCGCTATCGCTGATGCCCGAGGGAATCCTCAGCGACCAGACCGCTCAGGAAGCGGCAGACCTGCTGGCATGGTTTGGTTCTGACGGCAGTTGATCGAATCCGATAAAAGTCAGAAGAGACTGCACTCCAGGCAGCACCATCGACTCAATGATTCAGCCTCTACACTCGGGCAATCCACATCTGGGCTTTCGCGTCGCCGATGGAAACGGGTTTGACATTGACTGCAGCCCTGCCCTGCTCGATTGAATCAGCCAGCGTTTCGTTCTGGATGTAGTCCGCCCATTCAGTCACAGCCGCCGCGATCTCCGAAGCGTCCGACTGAAACTGCACGGTGATTCGATCCTGAATCTGCAGGTCGGCGTCCTTGCGAAGCTGCTGGACCTGACGGACGAAGTCGCGAGCCATGCCTTCCCGTTCGAGTTCCGGTGTCGTGACGGTTGAGATCGCAATCTGAATTCCGTCTTCGTCGGCACAGCTCCAGTCAGATGACTGCTCGGTACTGACCATGACGTCGTCCGGGCCGAGCTCGATCTGCTCGCCGCCGAGTTCCACGGTGACAGACCCGCCCGATCGCAGCGGAGCCAGAATCGCCGGATCGAGTTTCGGCAGTTCCGTGCGGATGACTCCGAGCAGTTTACCGTGCCGTGGCCCAAGCGTTTTCAAATTCGGCTTGAACGAGTAGCTGACCAGGTCGTCCAGGTTGTCGGCGCTGGTGACCTGCTTGATGTTGAGTTCTTCTTTGATGACATCGCCCAGGTGCTCGACCGCTTCGCGTTGCGCGGCGGTTGAGCAGGCGAATTTCAACTCGGCCAGTGGCAGTCGAACTCGCAGCGATTTCTCTTCGCGAAGTTTGTGCCCGAGTTTCACCACAAGCTGAGCCGTCGCCGTTCGCAGGTTCAGCGTCGGGTCCAGCAGAGAATCGTCCGGGAGAGGGTACTCGCAAAGGTGGACGGACTCCGGAGAGTCAGCCCCTGGCTCTGAGCCTTCAGCCCTCAGCCCTCCGACCAGGTTCTGATACATCCGCTCGGCCATGAATGGGATTGTCGGCGCGAGGGCTTTGCACAGCGTGACCAGCACTTCGTACAGCGTCTGGTAAGCGGCGGTCTTGTCAGTGTCCGACGCGTCTTTGGAACGCCAGAAGCGGCGGCGGTTGCGGCGGATGTACCAGTTGGTGAGATCGTCGAGGAAGTCTTCGGTCGCTTTGCAGAAGGCCGCGACGTTGTACTTCGGCATTTCTTCCTGAGCGACCTGCAGAACTGATTGAAGGTTGGAAAGAATCCAACGATCGATTTCCGGACGGTCGGCGACGGGGACGTAGCCATCTCGCTCCGCGAGATGAGCCGATGTGAAATCCGGCGTGGAACCGCTGCCGGATGTCGAACTGAGAGCGGAGCTTGCAATCTGCTCATCTCGCGGAGCGAGATGGCCACTTTGAAGGACGGGCGTCGGATCGAACTCGTCGAGCCGCGCGTAGTTCACGAAGAAGGCGTAGGAATTCCACAACGGGATCAGCACACTGCGACGAGTTTCGTCGGCTGGCTGACTGGTTACTTTGCAGCAGGGGGCGCCCTCTTTGGTTTCGCTTTGCGGACCTTCCGGAGTTTCCAGCGTGACGTGCTCGTCTGGATGTCGCGTTCCAAACCGCAGATCGGTGGCCGGATTCTGAGCGAGGTACATCCACCGCATGGTGTCGACGCCAAGCTGTTCGGCGGCTTCTTCGAACCAGATGGCTGTGCCGTCCGACTTGTGCATCGGTTGGCCCTGTTCATTTTGAACGAGGCGGTGTCCGAGTAACGTTTTGAATGGCCGTTTTTCAATCGGGTCGTCGGTCTCGTCGTAACGCATCATCGTCGACAGGGAGAGCATCGAGTAGAACCAGTTGCGGAACTGACCGGGGAAACACTCCGTCACCAGGTCCGCCGGGTACCACTTCTGCCAGTCGTCCCGATCGTGGTTGTAGTGCATCGTCGAGAACGGAACGATGCCCGCGTCGAGCCACGGGTTACCGACGTCCTCGATGCGCGTCATCAGGTTGCCGGTCTTGGGGTTCCTGATCTTGACGCCGTCGATCCACGGTCGGTGAGGAGTGTTGCCTTCGAAGCCGTCCCAGCCTTCGACCGCTCGCTCTTTCAGTTCCGCCAGCGAGCCCATGACTTCGAAGTCGCCGGTTTCCGCATCAACCCAGATCGGCAGCGCGAGACCCCAGAAGCGTTTCTTCGAGACCATCCAGTCGCTCATATTGCTGAGCCATTCGCACTCGCGTTCCTGCCCATCGATGCTGGCTGGCAGCCATTCAATCTGCCGCGTGACGTCTTTAATTTCTTCCCGCCAGTCCATATTGATGAACCACTCGTCGACCAGGCGGAAGACAAGTTCGTCGCCCGTCCGCCAGCAGTGCGGATAGATGTGCGGGTAAGCTTCGACGTTGACCAGCAGGCCCTTTTCTTTGAGTTTTCCGAAGACAAGTTCCGCTGTTTCCTTCGTGATGGCTTCCCTGCCTGTAAAGTCGCCAAACCCTTCGCCGTACGTGCCGTCTTCCTTCAATGGAGCGATGGCGACGAGGCCGTGTTCGGCTCCCATCTTATGGTCGACGTCGCCGCAGCCAGGCGCGATGTGGACGATGCCGGTTCCCTCGCCGGCGACGACATGTGCAGCACCTCGCGAGTCTCGGCCGCCGTCGATAACCCGGTGGCAGGTTTTGCCGCAGCGGTCTTCAAACTTCTCATCAACCGGGTAACCGCCCGGCTGTTGTTGGGCGGGCAGGTCGTCGAATGGGCCGTCGTATTCCCAGCCGACCATCCCGGCACCTTTGATCGTGCCGAGTTCTTCGAAGCCGCCGTTCTCTTTGAAAATTTGAGCCAGAGTCTTCAGCTTTGGAACGTCCTTTGGCCATTGCCATTCCGGGCGACCGAAGCCTTCTTTGAACTCTCGCTCGAGCCGTTTGAAGTTGAGGTTGTCTTTGGCGAAATAGTAGACCGCTCCGTCGCGTTCGGCTTTGAGCTGCACGTAGTCGAGATCCGGATTCACCGCCGCAGCAACATTGCTGGTCAGTGTCCAGGGAGTCGTCGTCCAGACCAGAAGATATTCGTTGTCGCGGTTCCGAAGTGGAAACCTGACGAACGCCGACTTGTGAGTCGTCAGTTTACGGCCTTCGGCGATCTCCATTTGCGAGTACGCACTGCCGCCTCGGCCGGACCAGGGCATGACGTCGTGGCCCTGGTAGATCTTGCCTCGTTCGAAACATTTCTTGAGGAACGTCCAGATGGTCTCGTTGTTCTCGGTGGAGAACGTGAAGTAGCTGCCGCCCCATTCCGGATTTCCGAGCCGTTCGACCAACTGGTGCGACTTGCCCTTCTCCTGCTTGCCCGACGGAGCGGTGAACTCGACTTCGTCGTCGGTGCCCATCTTTCCGGCAAGCAGTCGCAACTGATCGGGATCATCCCAGTCCATCCAGTATCCAAGTCGGACTGACTGCTCGGTCTGCCGCGCGGCGAAATTGAGCACTCGGCGTTTGCACTCGTTCACAAAGTTGTCGATGCCATACTCGTTGACGGCGGTCTTCGTGCCCAGGCCGAGCTGCTTTTCGACTTCGACTTCAACCCACAAACCCTGGCAGTCAAAGCCGTTCTGGTATCGCTGGTCATATCCCATCATCGCGAAGAATCGCTGATAAGTGTCTTTGTACGTACGGCCCCAGGCGTGATGGACGCCCATCGGGTTGTTGGCCGTGATCGGCCCGTCCAGAAAGCTCCATCGTTTGCCGCCGCGATTCTGCTCACAGAGCTTCCGGAAGATCGAGTTGTCTTCCCAGAACCGGAGCATCTCGTGCTCCCCGCGTACGAAATCAGCGTCTTTAACTTCCTGGAACATTTTTGGTCCGGGTCTGTAATGAAAGTTTCTGGTGAGTGCCCTCGGTCGCTCAAGCACTAGATCGAGCAGGAACAACCAGGGCCATGCACAACGACACGACACCGCTGCAACCAAACGGGCGCGCGGTGTCGCGGTGTGCCGGAGGGTGGAGTTCTATCGGATCAGCCGGGCCGATGGAATTCGGCAGATACTGTCGCGACTGACCGGCGTCTCTGCAGAGAGTGGGCTTTTTGCAGGTAGTGGTGTGATGCGAAGTCGCGAAGCCGCAATCGAAATCGCAAAGATTCCATCCAGCAACCCTCTGCGAAAGGCTATTCTGCTGTCAGCATCCCGATTTCAAGACCCAATCCACAGTGTGAACCTCAGCGGCTTTGCGCCTTCGCGTCAGAAGGCCTGCCGCTGTGAGTGTTCAATACGAATCGTTTTCCGAATCGAAGACCGAAAGGAGTGGAGGCTCCGGCCCTTTGCTGGCCAGGCGGTCCAGCTCCGCTTCAATCAAAGCCAGCCGCGACGAAATCTGCTGTTTGCCGGAAGACCACTGCTCACCCCAGCTAACGGGCTCTGAGACTGTCTGCTGCTGCACAACCCTGGTGCTGCCTGCACTGTCCAGTTGAATCAGGCAGTCGCTCAGAGGGCTACAGATACGAGACTCGAAATCCGGGTCGGCGATTCGCAGATTTCGCATGTGGTAACTCCGGTCGTTGATGATTCGGGATGATGGTGAGGCGGGATGAATCTCAATGTATGGTCGTTGGCAGGTCGACAGACGCTGGCAAATACCTTCAGAATGATCGCTGCAATCGGAACTTAGCGTCAGTGAAGAAACCAACCAATCGTACTTCTGAGTCGTGTCGAAAGGTGAGTGAAGTCCTTAGCCTGCCAGTGGGATGATCGACTTTGCCTGATGTGAAGCTGAAGAAAATGGCATTGCCATGAGAAGACTGGTCGAGATTGCCGGTTCCGAAGAAGGCGCAAAACGAACAACCGGTACGGCAGCTAGATGCGACGAGCTATGGATCAGGGAGCCACTTCCGCAGGCTTCGTCGCGGTCACGGTCCAGTGGCGATCGCTGGTCTGCCCGACGGTCTCGGCAGGGAAGCCGAGCGACTCCAGCAAGCCCGCCAGTTCAGGCACCGTTAAGGCCGCATGCAGCGATTGTCGGAACAGTTGTCGCTGGTCGTCGTTCTCATCGCCGGCGTAAGTGACAACTATCTCTTCAACTCGATCTGACGAATCAGGCCGCAGAAGGTCACGGACAAACAGCAGCCCGCCGGGTCTGAGAACTCGCTGCATTTCACGGAAACAGTCGAGCGGCTCGGGAATGTGGTGGACGATGCTGTTTGAGATGACCCAATCAAAGTCACTGTCGCTGAACGGAAGATCTTTCGCGTCGACATGTTCGAGCCAGATGCGACCGTGCAGCCCGGCGTCACGAACATTGCGGTCGGCGAGTTGCAGCATCTCCACCGCAAGGTCGATCGCGACGAGGTCTACGTTGACCGACCGACGACAGAATTCGATCGGGATCTGAGCTGTTCCCGTCCCGACGTCCAGCACTCGAAGCGGTCGGCTTCGCGCCGTGAGCTGTTCTGCAAATCCAGCGACATTTGCCACCTGCAGCAGATCATCCACGAACAAGCGATTGACTGTGGAATGGTCCATCGAGTCGTAGTCGACCGCTTCCTGGGCCGTGTCCATTACTTCAGGTTCGAGCGTCCGAGATAACATGCAGCTCGTCTTTTTCTGAGATGAGAAACCGAAGTCATTCAACCAAGAGAGACGCGAAACACACGAAAGTCAGACTTTTTTGCTTTCGTGTTATTCGTGCATTTCATGGTTCGACCATTCCGGGCCTGGACTGATGTTCTCAGAATTTGACGACTGTTGGTTCTTCGGCAGGGTAGGTTTTGCGGCGTTCGATCTTGTTGAATTCGTTGAGGAAGACGACATTCGCCCCAGTGAAGCGTTCTTCGCGACGGAATGTCCACAGCAGGATTTCGTCGCCGATTTCGCCGAGTCGCGCTGCCGCTCCGTTGAGCGTGAATTCGCCCTCGCGACCTGGAATCGCGTACGTGTCCCAACGCGATCCCGTCGACTTGTTAACGAGATAAACCCGCTCGAACGGGCTGATCCCGGCGGCTTCCATCAGACTGACGGCCAGCGACGCAGAGCCCTCGTAGTCCAGACTCTTGCCCGTGACTCGCAGACCGTGCAGTTTGGCACCAACAAATTCCCTCATCGTCTCACTCTTCTGAACTTGCTCAAGGGGAGAGGCCGCTTTCGCCACTGGAAGATCACACGAAAAACCTGTCACGTCCGCAGCTTGTCGCGGATCGTACCAAACCGAAAACGCATCGTCTTCTCTCCCTGGTGGGAATCGATTCAGGAAATCGCAGCAGGGTGCGTCTCGACGCACAATTGTTCAGTCTGTACTGCCGGTTCGTCGAAACGCACCCTGCACAAACCCCTTCGCTGATTCATGTTCCGTACAATGGCCGCCCAACTCGGAGTTGACTTGATCCTGACAGTGTGGACAGTCACGCTGGCAATTCGGTTCATACCTTCGGGAACCAATCCGGCCTCTTCGACCGATGTCAGACGTTCGGTTGGCGTTTCTCACAGAGTTTGAGTTATCGGGACGGTTGAATGTTGGACGAGCTGGAAATGCTGAAGTCGGGGGATGCCGACTCGATTGCTGAAGTCTTTTCGCGGCATCGCGACAAGCTGCAGCGCATGGTTTGGTTTCGTCTCGACCGACGGCTGTATGGGCGAGTTGACACGGCAGATGTTCTGCAGGATGTGTGGCTGGAAACGTCCAGGAGGATCGAGGATTACACCAGCAATCCGGCGGTTCCATTCTTTGTGTGGGTTCGGCAAATTGCGTTTCAGACGATTATTGATCTGCATCGGCGGCACCTGGGTGCTCAGAAGAGGAATGTGTCTCAGGAAATTTCCATCGGTAAACAGGGTTGCGATACGTCGATCTCGATCGCCGCTCAACTTGTCGGCAATCTGACCTCGCCGAGTCACGCCGCAATCCGTGAAGAACGACTGGTCCGGCTTCGAGCGGCTCTGGACAGCATGGATGAAATTGATCGGGAAGTGTTGGCATTGCGGCATTTTGAAGAGCTCAGCAACAACGAAGTGGCGGACATTCTGGGGATTCAGAAGACGGCGGCGAGTAATCGATACGTGCGAGCACTTAAGCGGTTGAAGCAGGTACTGGAGGCGGATTCCGACTCGGGCGAGTTCATGGAGTAAGGTGAGGTATTTGCATTTTTGGACGCAAAGACGCCAGGAGCCACGGCGCGGCTAATCCAAAAACATTGGTTAGCCACGGATGGACACCGATTTTCACGGATGGCTTTGGATGCCGCAGAAGAGCGTCCATATTTATCCGTGTAGTCCGTGGTTCTTGATTATGTTTCGTGTCAGGTAAACAAGCAGTTGCAGGCGAGCAATGTAAAGAAACTCTTTGCGGCTCAGCGTCTTTGCGTCAGAGGCAGCCTGATCGAGGTTGATTGCAGACTGGGGTGGGGAGGCACTTTATGACTGACGACCGATCTGCCACGTCGAAAGATGTGCAGCCTGCCATTGCCACAGACGACAACCGCGACCCAGTGGACGTTGCTGCTGACGAATTCGCCGAGCGATACCGCAAAGGCGAATACCCATCTGTCACGGAGTACGTCTTAAGGTTTCCCGAACAGGCCGACGAGCTGCGCGAACTGCTGCCGGCGGTCGCCATGATGGAACAACTGAAATCAAAGGAAGAGTCGCGAATCACCTCGATCGAGCGGCAATCGGTCATCAGCGGACTCAAACAGCTGGGCGACTTTCGCATCATCCGTGAAATCGGTCATGGCGGAATGGGAGTGGTCTACGAAGCCGAACAGGAGTCGCTGGGGCGTCGGGTCGCGTTGAAAGTTCTCTCGCCGGCAACGCTCAATTCACCAAAGTCGATACGCAGATTTCGCCGCGAAGCCGAGACCGTCGCGCGGCTGCACCACTCGAATATCGTTCCGGTGTTCGGAGTCGGTGACGAAAAAGGGCTGTATTATTACGTCATGCAGTTGATCGAGGGCGAGCCGCTGAATCAGGTGATCTCTGGACTGCGGGACAAGTCCGGGCGCACGACGACGGACGGCCATGCGGACACGGCCTGGGGTGAGCCGACGGCATCACCGATGGACGGTCACTCTCTAAAAGCAGCCGACGGCGTTTCTACCGACGAATCTGCAGACGATCTGGATAACCGTCCGGTGGACAACTCGTCTCACGAAACCGTTCCGCTCGACCGATCGATGGAAAAACATCTTGCGTCGGCGACGGAGCGTCTGTCGTCGCTACTTGAAACGGGCAACTACTGGAACGCGGTCGCCGAGATTGGCATCCAGGTGGCTCGCGCATTGGAATACGCACATGGCCACGGCGTCTGGCATCGGGATATCAAACCGTCCAATCTGCTGATTGATCAATCGAGAACAGTGTGGATTGTGGATTTCGGCCTGGCTCGGCTGGCGGAAGACAACGAGTTGACAATGACCGGCGATATTCTCGGCACGCTGCGGTACATGTCGCCCGAGCAGATTGTTGGCCAGTTTGACCAGCGGAGCGATGTCTATAGTCTCGGTCTGACGCTTTACGAATTGCTGACGTTTCGACCGGCTCACGATGCGTCGATTCGCTCACGCATCATGCAGCAGATCAGCGAAGCCAACCCAACATCTCCGCGACAGATCAACCCGGCCATTCCCAAAGACCTCGAAACCATCATCCTCAAGGCCACGATTCACAACGCCAGCGATCGCTATCAGTCGGCGAGTGATCTGGCAGATGACCTGCAGCGCTTCGCTGGCGGGTTTCCCATTCAGGCTCGCCGGTTCAGTCCGGTGGAACAGCTCTGGCGGTGGAGTCGTCGAAACCCGGCTCTGGCCTGGACGACGGCCACCACGCTGATCCTGCTGGTCACGGTTGCGGCTGTTTCAACGTGGGGACTGGTGACGGCGCGCAGCGCTAACCGGGAGCTGATGCAGGAACGTGGCCGAACAGGTGTTGAACGTGACCGCGCTGAAGATAACCTTTCGCTCGCGCTGCTGGCGTTTGAGGAGATCGTCGACGGACTCTCTCAACGAGGAATTCCTCAATCCGTGCAGTCGGATCTGAACTCTAACATCGACGGGGAGGCCGGTGCGGAATCCAAACCGATCGCGGCGCTCACTCCCGCCGTAACAGAAGCGGATGCTGAGTTGCTCAACAGGCTGCTGCGGTTCTACATCGACTTCGCCAGTCGAAACGAGGCTTCGCCGGAAGTGGCGTCTCAGACGGCCAAGGCGCAGCGGAGGGTCGGTGATATCTACCGACGACTTGGCCGTCATGAAGACGCGATCGCCGCCTACGACAACGCGAGAACCCAGTATCAAACACTTAGTCAGCGCGAACTGAATCCGGATATCGAAGAGATGTTGCTGAATCCTGATGAGCCAGCGTCCTACAGCGCGACGCTGACCGTCGCCGGCATTTCGAATCAGATTGGCGAAGTCGCGGCGCTCGTCGGAGACGTCAGGACGGCCAGTGAGGCATTCATGACATCGTCGAGCTTTCTAACAAGCCTGCCGATCGACGTGCAGTCTCGTCCGGAGACTCGGTTTGTAATGGCTCAAACAATGAACTCCTTCGCTTTGCTTCAAGGTCGACCGGGATTTCGAATAAGTGGTCCCGAATTCGGTGGCCCCGGTTTCCGCGGTCCAGATTCTGGCGATCCGCCGAGAGATCGCGACCCTCGAGGAGGTCACCCGGTACCCGGCAGGCCCGTCGATTCCAGACCACGCGATTCCGGACCACGCGACCGTGTTGCGGAGGATCGCGGTTCCGGACACCGCACAGACCGGGTCGGTGATCTAGCCGACCGACCTGAGATTCGACAACCGCCCGGACCCGGACGTGGACCCGGTTCCGGTCCGCCGAGAGAAATCGAGTATCTTATGGAGGCGACGCGACGCGACGCTCGTGACCTTCTGGAGCAGCTGATCGAGGAAGACTCAGACAACCCCCAGTACAAGGTCGAACTCGCGAAATCGCTGCTGGCGGGAGCCAGTTCGCACGACTGGAGTCAGGAATCACGCAATCCGTTGCAGGATCTGGAAGCAGCGATCGCGATCCTCGAAACGCTCGCTCAGCAGGAACCGGGCAATCCGGATTATCAGTTTCAGCTCGCCGATGCGCTGGCTCTGTCGTCTCCGGAAACGGAGCGGCACGAATCCGTCGAATCAGCCGCGAGCCGGTTTGCTCGGTCCATCGACATCGCCCGTAAGCTGCAGAATCAGTTTCCAAACGCTGCGGAGTACGACATTCTGCTCGCAAATTCGCTGCGAAGGCTGTCGGGAATTCAGAACGATCTGCAGCAGTTGAGCGGTTCACAGGCGTCCGTCGATGAAGCTGTTGTCATCCTGCGACGGCTCACTCAAGTGTGGCCAGGGCACGTGATTTATCGCCTGTCGCTTGCCCGAACCCTGCAACATTCGGCTATGCTGGAGCGACGACTGAAGAATTCGGAATTGAGTCTGGAGCTTCTGGAAGAGGCAGTTGTGCTGTTCGATGATGTTGCTTCTTTCGATGATCAACCGGTATCAGTGTCGGGATTGCTGTCGATGATTCATAGAAGCCGGTCCGAAATTCTGAGGCACGCTGGACGAAATTCTGAAGCCGACAAGGCATGGAAACTCGCCGACAAACTGCTTCCCTGTAAAGACCGAGGTCCGGGAGGACTGAATCCGCGAGGTCGTGGTTTCGGGCCGCCGGGCGGTCCCGAGAGAATTCCCCAGCCGCATCGGCCACCGGACGACCCCTCAAGCCGAGCAGAACGGAAACGACCCGCTGACGATTTGCCGCAGCGAGATTTACCACAACGACCGCCCTCTGAAATGTGAACGATCAGACCGTGACTGACCATCAGCCGACAGAAAGCCCTGAACTCGTCAATCGGGTTATCCGAGGCGACACCGCTGCGCTGTCAGAGCTCTTCGCGGTGCATCGGCCTCGCTTGTGGCGGATGGTGAATTTCCGGATGGATCCGCGGCTGGCCGGCAGACTCGACGCGGACGACATCCTGCAGGAAGCCTGGCTGCGTGCCATCGACCGAATCGATTCATTTCTGGTCGACGCGTCGCGGTCAACGTTTATCTGGTTCCGCATGATCGTGACGCAGACGATGGTCGACCTGCATCGTCGTCATGTCGGCGCACAGAAACGCAGCGCTGCAAAAGAAATGTCGATCCACGGCGGCTGGAGCAGCCAGTCGACTTCCGTGTCGCTCGCCCGGCACCTGCTCGGGCACATGTCGTCGCCCAGTAACGCGGCGATTCGAGCCGAGTTGTCATCGCAGCTCGAAACAGCGCTCTCCACGATGAGCGACATCGACCGCGAAGTTCTCGCCATGCGGCATTTCGAAGAACTGACGAACAGCGAGACCGCTCAGGTACTGGACATGACCGAACAGGCCGCCAGCGCCCGCTACGTCCGAGCCCTGGGTCGCCTGCGTCACGTCCTGACAGCAATCCCTGGCTTCATGGACGATGCAGCCGGAAGCTGAACATCGAACATCCCTTCGCTGTTCCCGATTACCTGACTTCCGTACGATTCCACAAAATCAGCGGTCGATTGCACTTCGTCCGCCCGTCCACCTGATCTGATTTGAGGAATTTGAGTTCCGATGTCGAACGTTCTGAAGCTGGGTATCCCGGCCGGTAGCCTGCAGGATGCCACAGCAGCACTGTTTCAGCGAGCGGGTTATCGCATCACGTTTTCTTCCCGATCGTACTACCCGCAAATTGACGACGTTGAGATCGAATGTCTGCTCATCCGCGCTCAGGAAATGGCCCGGTACGTTGCGCAGGGAATTCTCGACGCTGGGATCACCGGGCATGACTGGGTACAGGAAACTCAGGCCGACGTCCACGAGGTTTGTGAACTGATCTTCTCGAAAGTCAGCCGTCGCCCCGTTCGCTGGGTGCTGTGTGTGCCGGAAGATTCTCCAGTGACGTCGGTCAAGGATCTGGAAGGCATGCGGATCGCGACGGAAGCCGTCGGCCTCACGAAGGCGTACCTGGAGAAGCACGGTGTGACGGCCAGCGTCGAGTTTTCCTGGGGAGCCACCGAAGTCAAACCGCCGCGACTCGCCGACGCAATCGTCGAAGTCACCGAAACCGGCAGCTCACTCCGGGCCAATAACCTGCGCATTCTCGACGTGGTTCTGGAAAGCACGACTCGTCTGATTTCGAATCAGACCGCCTGGCAGGACGAATGGAAGCGGGCCAAGCTCGAAAACATCGCGCTGATGCTGCAGTCGTGTTTGAACGCCGAGGGCAAAGTCGGGCTGATGATGAATGTTCGCCGAACGGATCTGGACGCTCTACTCAAAAGCCTGCCCGCTCTTCAGACACCAACAATCTCGTCGCTATCGGATCCCGAATGGGTCGATGTCAACACGATCGTCGACGAAGCCACGGTGCGCATCATCGTACCGGAACTGAAAATCGCCGGTGCCAGGGGAATCGTCGAATACCCGATTACCAAACTGATCGACTGAAAGTGGACTCAAACCGTTCTATCTGGAGCCCGTCATGGATCGTCGTCGAGTCATCGTCGCTTTGCTCAGTGTGAGTCTGGTCACGTGCCTTTCAGGCTGGTCCGTAGGGTGGTTCAAGCCGACGGAGACCGTCATTCACGAACTCGCGCCCGGCGTGTTCTTTCGGAAGACTCGGAACGAGCCGGAATTCATCGGCTGCAATCAGGGCTGGGTTATCTTCAACGACTTTGTGCTGGTGATCGACGCCAACTTTCCGAACCAGGCTCAGGAAGTCGTTCGTTTGATTCGAAAGTCGACCGACAAGCCCATCCGCTACGTTTTCGACACGCATTATCACGGCGATCATGCCGACGGGAATCCGATTTATACGGACATCGGAGCCATCGCCATCGCGTCGGAGAACAGCCGGGAGCTGTTCAATACCAAGGGGCTCGCCGGATTCCAGAAGTCTCAGCTGGAGAAACCTGACGAGTACGGGAAACTCGAATACAAAAAGCCGTCGATGCTGTTTCCCCGGAAGCTGGTGCTGGACGACGGGACTCAGCGGGTGGAGCTGCTCCATTTCGGGCACGCTCACACAGCGGGAGACGCCATTGCCTGGCTGCCGAAGCACGGCATCGCTTTCACAGGTGACGCTGTCGTCAACGGACCATTCAACTACACCGGCGACAGCAACACCGAATCATGGATCAGAGTGCTGACAGAGATCGGCAAGCTTCCGATCAAGTCGGTCGCTCCGGGACACGGCGAGGCATCCGATGCCAACCTGGTCGCCGCTCAGAAGCGGTACTTTGTCGAACTCCGCGAAGCGATTCAGCACGCAATCGACGCTGGAAGAACTCTCGACGAAATCAAGTCGAGCATCAGTCTGCCCTTCTACAAAGAGTGGTGCGGCGTAGACGTCAAAGAGCGGACGGAAAACATCGAGCACGTCTACAGCGAGCTGACCGGAACGAAGTCTCGGTAGTGCATTGTGACAGGTAAGAGTTCGGGTTGTGTGCCACTTGCTCCGCCCAGTGCAAACCAAATTGAGTGCTCCACTTTCATAACACTGGCAGAGCCCGTGACACCCTGAAATCAAGCTGTCACAGAGCACGAATGGCCCGTGTTATTTCCCGTCAAAGCTGATCAGAAGGGCAACTCAGACGGCGCGTCGCCCCGCGTTTCCGTCGCCGGTAACCGGCCCAGGCAGCGCATACGACGCCGGCCAACAGCGTCGACGGCTCGAGCACGATAAACGGAATAATCCAGAACGCCAGCTGGTCGAATCGCGTGTTGACAGTGTTTTCACAGTTGGAGATCTCCTCGAACCGAATCAACTGAAAGCTCGTTGGATTTGCGTCTGTATCTCAGGTCAAAGCGAGCAGGTCGTGATCGTACAGGTATTGCAGACCGGCAACCGTGACCGCAGGGCTGGCAGTCGGTGCGATCGATCGGCGGTGCTGACTTTGACGGGGGAACATTGTGCGGGCTCAAAACAGCGGTAAGGTGTGCAACAAAGATAAACGGGATGTGGCAATGAGGCTCCAGCCCCGTCGACAGCTCTCGAGCGACCAAACCGGCACAATGCGTTGAGGCTGACAGATCCCAGTTCGTTGCCGAATGAAAAGTCCATACCTTCGCTGCAGACGAACGTGCAGCAGTTTCAGGCATCAATTGAAGTCGGAGCAACAGATCATGGAATCCACGGCCGACCATCAGTTCAGCCCGAAAACGGGTTCTCCCGCGCTGAAAAAGGCGATCGCGGAACTCGCCGCGAAAACGGGACGCGACGAAGTTGAATTCGTTGGCATCCGCATGGGAGACGCCTACGACCTGGCGGTGCAGGCCTGGGGCGAATCGTTACCCGAATTCTGGCGCATCTGGAATAGCTGGAACACGGCCACCGACGTTCCCGCACCGTGGGGCGACCTCTAACTTGATGAGGCGGTGGAAAGCTGCGGAAGACAGGAAGACACATTCTGTCAACCTGGTCAGAATGTACTGTTTGAGCCGAAAGTCGCTCTGGTGATACTGACGATGACAGTGATGTAGCGCATACTGCGGAGCGAGACGGAGTTCGTACGCCCGATGCAGTTCATGGTATCTAGCCGGAATTCACCGATCTCACACGACTTAACGACAGTCATCGAGCGACGACCCAAGAGCTGTACCTGTTCCAGCCGACTGAATTCAATCAAGGATTGCGTCCGTGCCTCAGCTTCGACTTGCTTTGGTGATCCACAATCATCAGCCGATTGGCAATTTCGACGGCGTATTCGAACAGGCTTACCAGGACAGCTATCGGCCGTTTCTGGAGCTGCTGGCGGAATTCCCCAGCCTGGCGGTCACGCTGCATATTTCAGGCAGCCTGCTTGAATGGATGGTCGACCATCGACCGGAGTATCTCGACCAGATCCGGGAACTGGCTGATCGAGGGCAGATTGAAGTGATCGGCGGACCGTTTTACGAACCGATTCTCGCCAGCATTCCGCAACGCGATCGCGTGGGGCAGATTCAGCTCTATTCGCGATACCTGGAGAACCTCTTCGGGCAGCCTGTGCGTGGTATGTGGGTTCCGGAACGGGTCTGGGAACAATCCTTCGCACGAGACATCGTTGACGCCGGAATCGAATACACGGTCCTGGACGACTCGCACTTTCGCAGCGCGGGACACACTCCTGCCGATCTGACCTCGTACTTTCTGACCGAAGATGAAGGTCGGCTGCTGAAGATTTTCCCGGTTTCCGAACCTCTGCGATACGCCATTCCGTTTGACGACGTTCACAAGTCGATCGAAATCCTGCGCGAGCAGTTCGAGCGGAACCCCAACTCCGTCGCCGTCTTTGGTGACGACGGAGAAAAGTTCGGCACCTGGCCGGGCACGAAGGAGTCGGTTTACGACGAAGGCTGGTTGCGTTCGTTTTTCCAGCTGCTCCAGGACAACGGCGACTGGCTGAAGGTCGCCACGCTGGCCGAGTGTGTCGAGAACCACATGCCAGCCGGACGGACGTACCTTCCGGACAGCAGCTATCGCGAAATGACCGAGTGGGTGCTGCCGACTGACCGGCAGAAAGTGCTGCTGTCACTTCGAAAAGACAAAGAACAGCATGACCCGGACTGGCCCGAGCTGTCGAATTTCGTGCGTGGCGGCATGTGGAGAAACTTCCGCAACAAGTACCCCGAAACCAACGAGATGTATTCCCGCATGCTGGGCATCAGTGTGCGGCTCGAAAAACTCTCCGCCGCCGACACTCACCGCGAATACGTTGACCGTCTGGCTGAAGCACGCACGGGCCTTTACCGCGGACAGTGCAACTGCTCGTACTGGCACGGAGCGTTTGGCGGCCTGTACCTGCCGCATCTACGACACGCGGTTTACGCACACCTGATCGCGGCAGACACAATTCTTGAACAGGTCGACCGGGAGATGCGAGGCGTCGCCGACGGAACCTCGCCCGATCGCTGGGTGGAACTGGATTCGGGCGACTTCAACCTCGATGCGCGTCCGGAAATCCGACTGGCAGGAGACCGCCTGGTGGCCTTCCTGACTCCGGCTCAGGGCGGACAGCTCTACGAACTCGACATACGAGCGATTCGACACAACCTTCTGGCGACTCTAAACAGACGTCCTGAAATCTATCATGAAGCAATCCGCCAGGCGGCCAACCCGGACGCGACCAGTGAAGGTCTGAACGCCGCCAGTATTCAGGGCGAGATCCGCTGCAAGCAACCTGACCTCGATCAGAAAATCGTGTACGACGACTGGCCTCGCAAAGCTCTCGTCGATCACTTCCTGCAGCCGGGGCTTTCGCTGGACGAGTTCCAATCCGGCAAAGGTCACGTCAGCGACTTTCACACAGGAGTTTATCAGTCCCTGTTGAAACGCTCGCCACAAGGCGCCATCGCCAGGTTCGCCCGGCGTGGTCAGCTGGCCTCGTACTCGATTCAGGTCACCAAATCGGTAGCGCTCGAAACTACACGAGGAGGCTCACTGCAGATTCGTTACGAGCTGGAAGACCTGCCGGTGGGAATGCCGATCCACTTTGCCGTTGAGTTCAATCTGGCCGGCCTGCCGGGTGGGGCGGACGATCGTTACTACTACGATCACAGTGGCCAGCGCCGCGGACGCCTTGATGAAACGCTGGACCAGTCTCACTGCGAGCGAATCGGTCTCGTCGACGAATGGCTCGGCGTGGACGTTTCGCTGGACTTCCCCATGCCCTGCAGCTGTTGGGCGTTCCCGATCGAAACCGTCAGCCAGTCAGAAGGCGGATTCGAGACAGTCCACCAATCCTGCTGCGTGGTGCCTCACTGGGAATTCGTCGTCCCGGAAGACGGTCGCTGGTCCGTCGAACTGACGCTGGGTATCGACACATCCGCTGCAATGGCTCGTGAACTCTGCAGGACTGCCGGATCACACGGAATCTAGAGACTTCGTGGCGACTGATCAGTTTCGCCACGCTGTTAAATGGTCACAGTAACGAGCCACTCTCACAGCCAGCGTAGTGCGGAACTTTACTCGCCACACCGAATAAAGAAACGACGCGTCGACTCGTCAGCTTCTGATCTGTCGACACTCGCCATGAGCAGTGACTGGTCACTCTGAGCGGCCATTGGTCACTGAATTCGCAGACTCAGTGCTTGCACGGCGTGAATTCTCCCGAAAGGGATCAGGCACTGCGGTTGCGTTCTGTGGATTCGGTCCGGAAGATTCAGATCCTGCAAAACCTCTGGTTACGAGCTTGTCTGGCATATCGACGAACTCGCCAACCACGAGGCAACGAGCAAAGCCGATGATGTGCTATGCCCATCGAATTTCTACAGGCACCTGCGATAGACAGCGGACGGTCGCGTCTTCTGCAGCGTTGCTGGTCACCGGTGTGACCTAACCACACCACAATTTCCGTATGGAGTCCGCCACTATGAACAATCCAAGTCGTCCTCTCGTGTTGTTAATTGGTATCGCGCTGGGAGCTGGCACTGTTGCAATTATTGCAACCGTCTCAGGTGGGCAACAGAAAGCACTGGTCAAAGCGCAAGTCCAATCAGACATCCAGGAACGACACCCCCAACGATTGGCCCAGACACTTGAGCTGATCCAAGCGGGTAAGACGCGAACATACTCGCTGTCTGGTTCAAACGATTCGTCGTTGAGCCAACTGAAGGACGTGTCGAGCCTGCGGGAAATCTGCCTGAACGCTTCATATGTCACCGACGCCGGCTTGAAACATATTGCCGGCATTCAGGATGTCGAATCGCTGGCCCTCGGAAATACAAAGATCACCTCCGCCGGCCTGGCAGCTCTGAGTAACTGGTCAACCCTGACGGAGCTGTTCTTGAACAACACCCGGATCGATGGCTCCGGCCTGGAGCATCTGTCCGGGAATACCGGTCTACAGGAACTCTCGCTGTTGTATACGCAGTTCAGCGATTCCGACGCAGCCACTCTGGCACATTTCCCCAAGCTTAAGTATCTGGCATTGCGCGGGACATCGGTTTCTGATGCCGTCCTGGAGTCAGTGAGTAAATTGACCGAACTCGAGGAGCTACGCCTGAACGACACGGCAATTACTGACGCTGGCGTCAAGCAATTGTCCGCACTTCCAAAACTGACGAGGCTTGCACTTTCAGGCACGAAAGTCACCGACGAGTCCGTGGATGCGCTGAATGCATTTCCTGCCCTGAAAGACGTGACAGTAGGTAGAACTAAGGTTACACGTAACGTCGAACTGCCACAGGACAGTGAGTGACGTTGATGACCTGTTCCGAAGCCGTCGCGGTGATGATTGCCAGGTGGTGATCCTTGTCTGGTGGTGCCCTGGAATAGTCGCCAGCGTGTGACGACAGGATTGCAGTAGTCTGTTGCCCTGAAAATTCAGATGCCCGCTCGCCTGGCGAAGCGGGCATCTTTGTTTTCGTGATGCTAAATTTATTACAGACCAATCACGGATTGCCGATAACTGGAGCAGCGAAAATCCTCTGCCGCAGTTCCGGGTTCATCCGTTTCAGCCTGATTCGCCATGAACGTCTGTGGGACACTTTTCCGTTAAAACTGCGATTCTGCCGCGTTCGAGCGGGATTGATCTGAAACAGTGATCCATGAAATGCTTCCATGAAGGCTCGAACGTGCCACGCTGCTGTCACAGTGGAAGTGATCGCGTAGCCGCCAGCACTGCGGATTCTCGCTGCGATTTTGTCAACGTCTGGAATCGCGAAACTCGGACTCCAGGTAAAACCTTCTTCAGTGTTGGTTTCGAATTATGCTGAAGGCCAGACAGAAGCTCGGAAAGTACCGGATCGAACGACGTCTTGGGTCGGGCGGTTTTGCGAACGTCTATGCAGCGATGGATACCGTCGAGGGCATTCGCGTTGCCCTGAAGGTTCCTCACGCGTCCGTGATTGACGAGACCGTTCTGCAGGATTTTCGTCACGAAGTCCGGTTGGCTGCCCAATTGGATCATCCGAATATTCTCGCGTTGAGATTTGCCGGCTTTTACGAAAACGAATTCATCATCAGCTTTCCGATGGGTGATGAGACGTTGTCTGATCGTCTGTCACGTCGCATGTCACTGTCGACGTCGCTCGACCTGTCCAGGCAGATGCTGGAGGCCGTCGCGTGTGCTCACCGGCATAAGATCATCCACTGCGATATCAAGCCAGAGAACTTTATTCTGTTTCCTGAAAACCGGCTCAAATTGACCGACTTCGGAATTGCCCGTGTCGCTCAGAAGACGATGAAGGGCGGCGGTGAAGGAACCGTGGGATATATGGCTCCCGAACAGGCGATGGGAAAGCCGTCGTATCGAGCTGACGTATTTTCACTGGGACTGGTGCTGTGTCGGATTTTCTCGGGACAGTGGTCGGAGTATCCGTTCTCCTGGCCGACGCCGGGGCATGGTCGGCTGCGTTTGCAGCTTCATTCGGACATGATCGACCTCATTCGCCGGTCGATGGACCTGAACCCGAGAAAACGGTTCAGGGACGCCGACCAGATGCTCGCTGCGTTCCTGCCAGCGATGCGTCGAACGGTGAAACGGTATCAGGACCGGAAAAAAAGACGCGAAGAAATCTAGCTATTCTTCAGGTCAGGTTTTCATTCAGGAAATGCGAAACTGTTAATATTGAGAAGAATCGTCTGAGCGGACACGGTATTTCAGATAAGGAACAGCGGCTATAACTGGCCATGCAAATATCTCCACTGTACTTCCTGCAGCAAGACTCAGACGCCCCGGAAAACCATTTGCTCGGTGGCGCGGAGATTGTCGTCTACTCTCGACGCAGCCCTGAGAAAGAGTCCGTCAACGAGGATGCCGCAGCGATCATTCCCGTCGGAGACCAATCGTTTGTGCTGGTCGTCGCTGACGGCGTTGGAGGCTACAGCGGCGGCGAGCAGGCGTCGAATCTCACTTTGCAGCTACTGGCAGAAACGATTACGAAGGACTGCCAGGATCCGGCACTGCTGCGAGTATCAATTCTTGATGGGATCGAGCGAGCCAATACCGCGGTCCGCAAACTGAACACAGGGTCCTGCACGACACTGGCCGCTGTTGAGTTCAACGCTGGAGAAATTCGCCCATATCACGTGGGCGATTCCATGATTCTCGTCTGCGGGCAGCGCGGGCGGATTCACTATCAAACGATTTCGCACTCGCCAGTCGGGTTCGCCGTTGAATCCGGGATGCTCAGTGAAAACGACGCACTGCATCACGACGAGCGTCATCTGGTTTCGAACGTCGTCGGCGACGAGCACATGCGAATTGAACTCGGACCTGCATTGAAACTGGCACGTCGCGACACCGTGCTGCTGGCCAGCGACGGGCTGTTTGACAACCTGAGAGTCGAGGAAATCGTATCCATCATTTGCAGCGGTTCGTTGACGAAATCTGTGCAACAGTTGGTCACATTAGCCCGTGAACGAATGGCAGGCCCAACCAGTGATGTTCCTTCCAAGCCTGATGATCTGACAATTTGCGTGCTTCGACGCGCGTCAGCGAGTTGATTCATCGAAAGATTGTGGTTTCATTCCGTGGAGTTGCTAATGCTTGTAGCTCGTGATCGGCACGCCATTGTT
Source organism: Planctomycetota bacterium (assembly GCA_027624335.1). GTDB lineage: Bacteria > Planctomycetota > Planctomycetia > Planctomycetales > Planctomycetaceae > JABMPE01. Next base: position 15,458 of record JAQBWV010000008.1, on the reverse strand, counting down.
TTGCAAGTCCGTCTCTGAAATGTCACATCAACAGCCTCAGACTCCGCCGCAGGCTCCAACCATGTCGCCGCCGCTGAAAACGATCCTGCTGCTTACCTGCAGCAATGTCTTTATGACGTTCGCGTGGTATGCACATCTGCGAGATCTCAAGGGCAAGCCGTGGATTATTGCGGCACTTGTAAGCTGGGGAATCGCGCTGTTCGAGTACCTGCTGCAGGTTCCGGCCAATCGCATCGGCCATCAGGTAATGGGTGTTGGACCGCTCAAGCTCATCCAGGAAGTGATCACGCTGAGCGTCTTTGTGCCGTTCTGTGTTCTGTACATGAAAGAGAAACTGACGCTGGATTACCTTTGGGCCGGCATGTGCCTGATGGGGGCCGTTTATTTCGTGTTCCGGCAGCAGTTGGCCAATTGACTGTCTGGCCTTTCCGTTCTTTGCGACATCGATCACTGCCCCGAATTGTTCGACGACGGTGTTTCAGTCGATATCTGATGCGGCAGGCAACTTGCTCAATGGGTCATGCGTCTGTTGACCGTCGTTAGTGTCCTGGTTGGAGTTACCACCGCCGTGAGACCAAACTCTGGACTCAGCCCCCGCAACTCACTTGAGGTCCATCGCCTGTTGTTTCCCATTTTGCCGCAGCCGGATGAGTCGACATGCGGGCCGACGGCGCTGCATGCAGTGTATCAGTATTTCGATGACGAGCTGCCGCTGCAGCAGGTCATCGATGAAGTCGAAACGGTCAACAGCGGTGGGACGCTGGGCGTGCTGCTGGGGCTTCACTCTTTGAAACGCGGATACCAGGCGACGCTCTACACCTGCAACCTGCACGTGTTCGATCCAACGTGGTTCAATCCCGACGCCGGTCCGCTTATTGACTGTTTGCAGGCGCAGATGAAAGTCAAAGATGATCCAAAGCTGCAGACGGCATCACAGGCTTACATCGAGTTCATACAACTCGGCGGGCAACTTCGGATGGAAGACATTTCGGTGGAGTTGATCCGTCAGTACCTGAGTCGCGGCATCCCGATACTGTCCGGCCTCAGCATGACGTGGCTGTATCGCGATCAGCGGGAATCTGTGGTCACGGGAAAAGACGATGATATTGGCGGTGAACCCGTCGGACATTTTGCCGTACTGTGCGGACTCGATAGCGCAACCGAGAATGTACTGATCGCCGATCCCTACGAAGCGAATCCGCATTCCGACGGGCATCACTATGAAATCTCACTGGAACGCGTACTGTGCGCGATCCTGCTCGGCATTGTGACTTACGACGCCAATCTTCTCGTGATTGAACCTCGTGATGGTTTCCCTTCAGTCTCCGCTCCGCTTCGGTGAACGTGTCAGTCCTTTGGCTCAGGTGTGTGCGTAAATGTCGATTTTGATCGTGACCAGCGACCCCACCGACTGGCCATTCAGGACTCCGGGAGTTGATGTTGTCGATGCGTGGACTTACCTGACCGATCAGACAATCAGCGAGCAGCGCGGCGTCAAGGTGTTCAACCTCTGCCGCCAGTACCGGTATCAGAGCACCGGGTACTACGTGTCGCTGCTGGCCGAGGCTCGCGGACACAAACCGTTGCCGAGCATTTCGACGATGCAGGATATTCGCTCGCCGTCGCTGTTTCGGCTGCTGACGGACGAGCTGGACAATTTGATTCAGTCGAGCTTCGCGCCGCTGCACTCGAACGAGTTCACACTCAGCGTCTACTTCGGTCGGAACACGGCTCAGTGCTATGACCGGCTAAGTCTGCACCTCTTCAACCTGTTTCAGTCTCCGCTGCTGCGATTCAAATTTGCGAAACAGGAGCTGCGCTGGCAACTCCGCAGTGTGAAGACAATCCCGTTTTCCGGCGTGCCTGAGGAGCACCGTGAAGTCTTGCAATAATCGGCAGAGCGATATTTCGCTGGCCGTGCTGCCGGACCGAAGAAGAAGTCGTGGACTCGTTTTGATCTCGCGATCCTGCACGATCCGGACGAGAACGAGAACGCTCCCTCAGATCCCATCGCACTGCGGAAGTTCATCAGGGCGGCGAAACAGCTTGAGATCGGGGTCGAGCTTATCACGAAGGACGACTATGGCCGGCTGCTCGAATTTGACGGCCTGTTCATCCGTGAAACGACGTTCGTCAACAATCACACTTACCGCTTCGCCAGGAAAGCAGCGTCTGAAGGACTGGTCGTCATCGATGACCCGGAATCCATTTTGCGTTGCACGAATAAGGTATTTCTGGCCGAGCTGCTGACTCGGAATCACGTTGCCGTTCCGCAGACGATCGTCGTTCATCGCGAGAATCAGAGTTCCGTGGCTGAGCTGCTCGGCGTGCCGTGCGTGCTCAAAAAGCCAGACAGCTCGTTTTCACGCGGCGTGGTCAAAGTTCATTCCAAGGATGAGCTGGACGATCGCCTGGCGGAGTTTTTCGAAGAGTCCGACCTCGTCGTCGCTCAGCGTTTTCTGCCGACATCCTTCGACTGGCGGATCGGGGTTCTCGATAGTCGCCCGTTATTCGCCTGCCGCTACTTCATGGCTCCCGGTCACTGGCAGGTCATCCAGCAGGAAAAGCACGGCAGCGGTCGGTACGGAAAACACGAAACGCTGCCCGTCGAGATGGCGCCGAAGCAAGCCGTCAAACTGGCAGTGAAGGCGGCCGGGCTGATCGGCGACGGGCTATACGGCGTCGACATCAAAGAATCCGACGGCAAGTTCTACGTAATCGAGATCAACGACAATCCCAATGTCGATTCAGCGGTTGAAGACCAGATTCTGCAGGACGAGCTTTACCGCCGCGTGATGGAAGTCTTCCTGCGGCGCATGGAAGATCGCCGTCAGGCGGGCCGCAACCGACGATAGTGCACCTGTTGAAGAATAAGTCGCAGGTCAGGCGTTCCACCCGACCATATTCCACTCTCGCGCCGTTTCGCGGACCCCCCATGACACTGCACCTCTTCGACGCAGTCGGCGTCGAACTCGAATACATGATCGTCGATGCCCGTTGGCTCGACGTAAACCCGATCACTGACAAGCTGTTCGAGCGAGTTTGTGGTCACATTGTTTCCGACGTCGAACATGACGACGTCGACTGGTCGAACGAGCTCGTACGGCATGTAGTGGAGTTGAAAACATCTCAGCCGGCGCGGTCTCTGGCCGGACTCGAACAGAAGTTTCAGACGCACGTGCAGACAATCAATCGAGAACTGAAGCCGCTCGGTTCGCGACTGCTTCCGTCAGCGATGCATCCCTGGATGGACCCACATGCTGAGATGCAACTGTGGCCGCACGATAACAGAGTCATTTACGAGGTCTTCAATCGCATCTTCGACTGCCGCGGTCATGGCTGGGCGAATCTGCAGAGCATGCATCTCAACCTGCCGTTCTGCGGTGCGGCAGCTCTCGACGACGAATTCGGGCGACTACATGCGGCAATTCGGCTGCTGCTGCCGATTCTGCCGACGATCGCGGCCAGCTCGCCGATAGTCGACGGAAGGTTGACAGGGCTGCTCGACAATCGTCTGGAGGTCTACCGGACCAACGCACGACGCCTGAACACAATCGTTGGCCGAGTCATTCCGGAGCCCGTCTTCACGCAGGACGATTATCAGCGACTGATCTTCGACCCGATGTTCGCGGAGATCGCGCCGCACGATCCTGACGGCGTACTGAAAGACGAGTTCCTGAACGCTCGCGGAGCAATCGCCCGGTTCGGTCGCGGATCGATCGAGATTCGAGTGATCGACATTCAGGAATGTCCGGCTGCTGATCTGGCGGTGGCCGCCGCGACGGTCGCTGTGCTGAAGGCACTGGTCCACGAGCAATGGTCGACGCTGGCCGACCAGCAACTGATGCTGGTCGAACCGTTGCACAACATCCTGCTCGGAACGATTCGCGACGCGGACGAGACGTTGATCAGCGATGCCGATTTCCTGCGACTGCTCGGCTGGCGGGGAGAGACTCCGTGCCGGGCGATCGATCTGTGGCGCGACCTGTTGGACCGCTGCGACACGCTGTTCTCACCAACCGAAACGATTGCCGGCGCGATGGACACGATTCTCAGTCACGGCCCGTTGGCTCGGCGCGTCGTCCGTTCGCTGCCAGCTGAACCGTCGCGCGAACAACTGGCAGCGGTGTATCGCGAACTCGCGGATTGTCTGGCTGAAGGGAGACTGTTCGAGTCATGTCGACACACCTCTTGATCACAGCCGAACACGGCGGCAACAGCGTGCCCGACGAGTATCGTCATTTGTTCGTGACGGCTCACGAGATCCTCACAACTCATCGCGGCTGGGATCCGGGCTCGCTCGAACTGGCCGAGTGTTTCGCCAGGCGACCGCAGGCAAAATTGATTTTCGCGACCACGACGCGGCTGCTGGTTGATCTGAACCGCTCGCCCGATCATCCGAATGTCTTTTCAGAGTTCACTAGACCGCTCGACGAAATCGCTCAACAGACACTGCTCCTCAGCTATCACTTGCCGCACCGGCTTCGCGTCGAAACGTATGTCCGACGACTCGTTGAGCAGGGCAAACGAGTGCTGCACGTCGGCATGCACAGTTTCACACCGGAGCTGAATGGAGTTGTCCGCGACGCCGACATCGGACTGCTGTATGACCCCTCGCGAGCTGTGGAACGAGACCTCTGCCAGCACTGGAAGAAAGTGCTCAAACGGCAGCGTCCCGACCTGCGTGTCCGACTGAATTATCCGTACAAAGGCAAGTCCGACGGCCTCACCACCACACTGCGCAGCGTCTTTCCGCCTGAGAGCTACCAGGGCGTCGAGCTGGAGGTCAATCAAATCTGGCCGTTGAGTCGCCAATCAGAATGGCCAGAACTTCAATCGGCTCTACTCAACAGTTTCACAACGCTCGACACATCCGTCCCCGATCATCCAGCAGCGACATCGCGACTGGGAATGCGTTCAAACGAACGTCTCTGCAATTGAGAACCCCAGAGAGACGGCATTCCCGCTGACTACCACTGCGTATCCTCCTCGTCCGGGATCTCGTCGGCATCCAGTGCTGCAAGATGTTCCGACCTGAAGTACCGGTTCAAGAGCAGTCGGACCGGCACCAAAAGTGCGATAAACAGGGGAAACAGAATGCCCGCCGGACTGACCTCGACCAGCAGCAGTACCGTCAGACAGATCAACTGAATCAGCGTAAAGAGGTGGATTGTTCGTTTGGGCACGCGCCGAATGTAGTGAGTACCAGGATAGAGCGATGTATCCATGATCCACAGACTGAGCCGTTCGAACAGCTGATTGCCCTTCATTGAGACGATGCCCATGAAGAGGAACAGGCCGTACAGAATCGACATCGGGATGACATTCAGAACTGGCAGGAGCAGCAGCGATCCTCCGATCAGCAGATGAATGGCCAGGCCGGTGACGCGAGTTTCGCGAACGTGAATGACGCGTTCGTGTTTCTCGCCGGTCCGGAACACGACCTCTTCCACTGTCGCCAGGCTGCGCACGTGATTCAGCGATCGCACCGTCGCCGCGACCAGCCAGGGAAGGCCGAACAACGAACAGATGCCGATCAGCACAGCGATCAATGCCAGGTCGTAATGGTACGCTTCCCCTTTGATCAGCTTGTGGTCCGGACTGTTAACCAGTCGCGCGGTGATATTCTGATCCATGAAGACCAGCACGGTGACCAGCAGCGCGGGTCCGATCGAAGCCAACCACACCCATAGCGGAGCGTTGAACGGACTCACGAACCAACCGCGATCGATCGATGGACGCAGTGAATCAGGTGCGGGAAGCGTTTCGAGATCTACGTCATGGAACCAGAATATCGCGACCCCGAGCATAATTCCCATTGCGATCGACGGGCCGAAGTCTGCAAAGAACTCCCGAATCTTCGGCAACAAATATCGGCTGCGACGAAATCCCGTAAGATTCATCGCGATATAAAACGTCCCCATCGCCAGTAGCAGTGGAACGAGCGCCGCGTCGTGATCCCTTGTCTCCTCACCGTACACGTCGATGACGATTTCAGCCAGCGCCTTTACTGCTGCGTAGATGAAGATCAGCGAGATCAACGCCGCGAAGATTTCGTCGGTGAATCGAGTAAAATAACGCATCAGATTGCTGGTGTTGGTCATGGCCAGAACCAACAGAAACAGGGCCGTCCAGACACCAACCCAGGCGAACGTCTCCAGAAAAGGAATGTCCATGTCGCCACAGATTCCGAACAGAATCCAGGTAAACACGAGCAGCGGTCCGGTGCCTCCCAGAATGATCAACGGTTGCCCGGAAAACAGCGCGTACACGACCCCACAAAACGCTGAAGCCACGATCATCTCGACAGCGCCGATGTGGTTGTTGGTCAGCTCCGCCATGATCCCACCGAAGGTGATGGCCGGAGCAAGACACGCGAACAGCAGAAACAGCGTGGAGCTGACACTCTTCGGGTGCAGTCCGTCGGTGAAATCGCTTTTGTAATGGCGAAGTCGTCTCGCCAGATCCTGCCGAAACCCGCTGCCGATTCCGGTCGCGAGTACCATTTCCACAGCGTGCCTGGCGTCCTCAAGTGCAGGCGGCGACGTTCTTGCGATGGTGTGTTCGAGAGCCTGCCGGAGGGCCACGGGGTTCCGGGCTTCACCGAGTTCATAGCGAAACTCGCCATCGGACATCACCCGGGCAATCAGCGCCAGCGTGTCGAGATGTTCCGCGGCGCGACCGGTCGGCCCCAGCAGGAAAAAGAAGTATTGAGTGGGCGCGCCGTCCGGGGCTCCCAGATTGATTCCGCGATTCAAACGGACAAAAACGATCAGTGGCTCGGTCAGTGATTCCAGATAGCAGTGTGGAACGGCAACAGCGTTCCCGATGGCTGTCGACACAATCCGTTCGCGTTCCAGAAACACGTTGACGACATGGTCGCGTTCGGACGCTGGGAGTAGTTCCGATCCGATCATCCTGTCGATGACCTGCGGGATCAGATCTTCAATCCCGTTTGCGGAAACATCAAGCAGACAGGTATCGCTTCCGGAAAACGCTCGTTCGAGATATTGCACGTCGGTCTCACCAGGCTTGTGGACGCGGCGTCCGATTTCGTTGACGCATTATCGGGGCTCGCACCCTGCCGGTCCGGATCGCTTCCCGGAGAAGACTAATCTGGAAGGACACAGGTTCAAATATGAATAACTCTGAGCGGTCGTTTTGCGGCGCACGCGATAGAAAGACCTCATTTCAACCAACCTTCGGACATAGCACCTTCGTTGAATTCAGAGTCTCCATTTCTGGTTGCAGCCCTGGGACGCTGAGCACATCCGCCTCGTCATGAGATGTCGAGAAGTCGGCCCCAATCCGGCCAAAGGTCCTGCGGGGGCGTGACCGTGTCCGGGGTCCAGGATTCCTGAAAGCGTTTTGTCAGAGCCTTCAGCCGATGTCCGCTGGAAGTGCGGACCCATTCATGCAGAAGCTCTTCGCGTTCCGCCGAGGAAAGTCGCCAGTCGAGATCAAGCTGCCGCAGTCGCCAGACGAGATGATGCAGGCACACGGCGACCGCGACCGAAATGTTAAAGCTCTCCGTGAAGCCGTACATCGGGACTCGCATCACATGGTCACTGAGCGCTCTGGCTGTCTGCGACGTCCCTTCTTTTTCGTTGCCGAACAGCAGCGCCGTCGGCTTTGTGATGTCGTACGTTTCGAGATCGCAGTCGGCAGCGTGCGGACTGGTCGTGACGATTTGATACCCGTCGGCTTTCAGTCGCTCGATGCAGGCGGTTGTGGTGTCGCAATGACGATCAGAGGACTCATGCCGATGCATCGTCAACCACTGAGTTGCTCCCCTTGCGATGTCGCGAGCGACGTCGAAACGGTTTCGATTTTCGATGACGTGAAAGTCCTGAATCCCGAAGCAATCACAACTGCGAAGACACGCGCTGGCGTTGTGTGCGTGACACATATCCTCAACGACAACCGTCAAGTGCCGGGTTCGTTCGAGGATGAGCCGCTGCAGCAGGTCGCGCCGCTGGTCGGTCATGAATCCCGCCAGGTAGGAAGTCAGCTCCCGTTCGTAAAGCGGGTTCTTCAGACCGCTGTCCTGTCCGCGGCTGGCGAATTCTTCGAAGAGTTTTTTCGTCATCGGTAATCGTTACTGGTCCGACCTGCGGGATCGTTCGCGGAGTACGTAAGCCGCCACTCGACCGGCACCCGAGTTGTCTCCACCTGCAAGTGTCTCGAGCTGATTCGAAACATCGCCAGGCAACTCGACGATCTGAATGAGCAACTCAGCCGCGCGACGCCGGATCTGTCGGTCCGGGCTGGAGAGTTCCTGAAGCAGCCCGGAAGCGACAAGGCCAGCGTCGCGTGATATCAACAACAGCGCCTCAGCGGCACCGAGGCGAACACTGCTGTCCATGCTCTGCAGCATTCGTCGAAGTTGTGGCTGCGAGCTTTTCGCGAGCTGGCCCATTTGCCCGAGTGATCCAGCCGCTCGCCCTTGAACATCGGCATCGCCACCTTCGAGCAGTCTGATCAGCGCAGGAATGGCGACTGCACCAAGCCGAGCAAGGGCATTGGCGGCCGCATCCTTAACCGCCGGGTCGTCATCGAGAATGAGCCGATCCACCAGTGGCGTCAGCGCCCCTTCGGCTCGCGGCCCAAGGGCTCCGATCGTCTGACACGCCGAGCGACGCACGTCGACGTTCACGTCTTCGGTCGCGCGAGACAATGCCGGAAGTGCTCCAACCGCCTGCGGACCAGCCAGGGCCAATCCGTCGATGAAAGTCCGCCTCAGCATCGTTTCTTCGTAACTGTTGTTGCGGCGAGGTCGTTGCAGTTGTTCGGTCAGGGTGCCGATTGCCGCTGGACTGCGGATCTGACCGAGCGTATCGGCAGCCAGCAATCGAAGCAGCGGTGATGTCCCAGGCGAAATCAGGAAGGCTCGCACAGCGGGAACGGCATCGGCGGCAACGGGTCCGAACAAGCCAAGACTTTTCATCGACCAGTAACGCGGGTCGGAACCGTTTTCGAGATCGTCGCTGGTTATCGCAACCGCAGATCCCGTTGATGAGTCTTCAAGAATTCCGATGAGTAAGGGGACGGCGCTGCGCGCAGGTTCGCCGATCCTGCCGAGCATCATCGCAGAACGCCCCCGCAGACCGGAGTTCGTTTCGGCTGTTCGCAAGGCGGCGAGCAAAACCGGCACCGATGCTGTCGCCCGTTTGCTGGTGGGATCGAGGTCGGATAGCAGAGTTTCGATCTCGAGTTCGAATGCGGCGGCGGCTGTCGAAGATTTCAGCGCTGCGGGCCGGCAGTCCGCAGGAGATGCGGTTTCAGAACTCGGAGGATGGTGACCCGCGTATGCCTGACAGGGAACTCCTGCAACGACGAAAGACAACAGTAACAGAACATCCGCGCTGAAATACTGAATTAACGTCGACGATCGAAGTCGTCGTGGCTCAACGCTCCGTTCCTGGCACTCGTGCAAAACGCATCGGTGGCAGTGGTGCTTTGCCGTCGTGATCAGGCATCTTTGGAATTCGACTCTCATACCATTAGAGTTTGCTTGATCTGACGCCCGGTGAAAACCAGACACTGCGGTTTCTGCTCGTCGAAGCGTTGATCGTTGACGGAATTCTTTCTGGAGGCCTCGGCGCATCGGGCCGAACCTCGCCGCAGGACATCGAATGGACCTTCTGATTGCTCTCGTCGCTCTTGCCGCGATGGAAATCGTACTGGGAATCGACAATATCGTCTTCATTGCGATTCTGACCAATCGCCTCCCGGAAGCGCGTCGCAGTGCAGGGCGTCGAGTCGGACTGGCGATCGCGCTGGTCATGCGAATTCTTCTGCTGATGTGTATCAGCGAAGTGATGAAACTGACGTCGCCGGTATTCGCCTGGACCGACATCGGAGCACCGCAATCGTGGTTTGCCGTCGCCGCTGGTGTGGAATTCGCTGACCATGAGGCAGCACATCTGGAGCAGGTGCGAACGGTCTCTGGTCGAGATCTGATCCTGCTTCTGGGTGGCCTGTTTCTGATCTTTAAGACCGTGAAAGAGATGCACGAACAGATTGGTGGCGACAACCACTTCGGCAGCGATCAGAAACCAATTACGTTTACCGCCGCTTTGATTCAGATCGCGCTGCTCGATCTGGTGTTTTCACTCGACTCGGTGATCACCGCTGTCGGGATGGTCGACGATGTCAGGATCATGATCGGAGCGGTCGTCATCTCGGTCGGCGTGATGGTTGTTTTTGCCAACCGCATCAGCAATTTTGTGACGGCGAACCCGACTCTGAAGGTACTGGCGCTAAGCTTTCTGCTGCTGATCGGCGTAATGCTTCTTGCCGAGGGAATCGGGACACACGTTGAGAAAGGCTACATCTACTTCGCAATGGCATTTTCCCTGGCGGTTGAGTTCCTGAATATGAAGGTTCGCTCGAAGTCGCCTGTCGTCGTGCGAGTGTCCGAATCGTAGACCGTGTTTCAATAATCCGTAGCTACCATCGGCAGACGGTCGACAGACAAGGGTCTGACGAAACGTGGCTACCCCTGGTTTCAGTTCACCATGATTAAGCGAATCATGACAGCCGAAGAGTTCGCCGCGCAGAAGTATGACCTGCCCGAGGGCGGCCGCTGGTCAGAACTGATTGCCGGTGAGCCGGTCATTCTCGATCCGCCGTCTGATGCGCACGGAAATGTCGTTCTCAATCTCTCAAAAGCGCTGGCCACCTGGCTCGAGGCGCGAGCTATCGGTTATGCCTGTTTCGAACTGGGCATCGTCGCGCAGCGGGCGCCGGACACGGTCCTGTGTCCCGCTGTCAGTTATTTCGTCACCGGAAACCGGTGGGATGAACTGGACAACGTTGTCACGCAGACTGTGCCGGCCGTCGTGATCGAGGTGGCCTCGTCGGCCGCACGTAGCCGCGCGATGCCGGCGCGAATTGAGAGTTATCGTGACGGCGGCGTGTCAGTGGCCATCGTGATCGACCCGGTCGAAAAGAAGGTCGCCGTTCATTCGCACGCAGACCAGCTGAAAGTCCTTGGCCAGGATGACGTGTTCGTCGGAGGCGCTGACCATTGGCGTTTCGCAGGCTTTAACGAACCATTGCTGACCGGATTCGAAATTTCAGTGGCGAACCTGTTTCTGCAACCTGAGTGGTGGGAACCTCGACGGCGCCGCGATTAAGTGGCCAACCACACAGGTGGCTGCCTTTGAACCAATACTCTGAAAAGATTACTTGAGCACAGAACCATGTCTGAAAACGAAGCCACGCAAAACACCGCATCCAGCACTTCTCGAGTCGGCTTCGCGAAAATCGGAATCGTCACAATTTCGGATCGAGCCAGCCGGGGTGAGTACGAAGACCGCGGCGGACCGGCCATCCACCAGTATCTCAGTGAAGTTCTTTCGTCGTCCTGGGAAGCGATCGCTCGCGTCATCCCTGACGAACCGACGGTCGTCGAACAGACATTGATCGACCTGTGCGATCAGGAGGGTTGCTGTCTGGTGATCACGACCGGCGGAACCGGCCCGTCGAAACGCGACATCACTCCCGAGGCTACTGAAGCCGTCTGCGAAAAGATGATGCCAGGTTTCGGCGAGCTGATGCGCAAGGTATCGCTGGAGAAAGTCGCGACGGCCATCCTGTCTCGGCAGACCGCCGGAATCAGAGGCGGCTCACTGATCGTCAATCTGCCCGGCCAGCCGAAAGCGATCGGCGAATGTCTCGACGCCGTCTTTCCGGCGATCCCTTACTGCATCGATCTGATCGACGGGCCTTTCCTGACGACCAGCGAAGAACGTCTCGTCGCCTTCCGTCCAAAGAAGAAGCCTGGCCAGTAATGCGTTCGACCCTACGCCGGGCAGCACTGAGCAGGTCCCTCAAGTTACTTCCCGTGGATCGAATCAGACATGCGAGGAGTTACATCACACCGGCCCAATCGTCGAACAGTGAATACTCGTCGTCAAATTCCTGCGGCATACCGGCGATAATCGTGTCGCCGAGATCACCCTGAATGGTGTCATCACCGGAGCCTCCAATCAGAGTATCCCCGGTACTTCCCAGATCGGTAATGAAGTCATTGCCCGCGCCTCCAAAAATCAGATCCGTACCGTCGTTTCCGGCGAGTACGTCGTTGCCAACCCCTCCATTCAATGTGTCATTGCCGTCCTGACCGGAAATGACATCGTCGCCAGAGCCACCCAGCACTGAATCGTTATCCTTTCCTCCTTGCAGCGTATCCTGCCCCTCGCCTCCACTGAGGGTGTCGTTTCCATCGCCCCCGCGAATGAAGTCGTCGGATCCGCCTCCGTTCAACAGATCATTTCCTGATCCACCGTCGATCAAATCGCGACCGGCCTGCCCCAGAATACTGTCCTCGCCGCCCGCGCCGGATAACACGTCATTGCCCGCCCCACCATCGATAACATCGTTGCCTTCGCCACCGAAGATAAAGTCCCTTCCCGCCTGGCCAGCCAGAATATCGTCGCCATCTTCGCCAGAAATGGTATCTCGACCCGATTGCCCGTTGATCACATCGTCACCTGAGCCACCAAGAAGAGAATCGTCGCCAGCGTTTCCCTGGATCACATCATTGCCGTCGCCGCCGTTGATGGTATCGCTGCCACCTCCGCCTTTGACTGTGTCAGCCCCTGCCCCGCCGACAAGGCTGTCGTTACCAGAAAGTCCAACAATTAAATCGTCACCGTTGCCACCCATTAACGTGTCATTGCCGTTCGTGCCGACCAGCGTGTCGTTCCCACCCTTGCCATCAAACATGACGCCTCGACCTGTGGACGTGACGAACCCTGAGGCGTTAAACAGGTTGCCTGACTGCCCTCCAATGATCCAGGCGGCCTCGATTGAGCGGAGCTGATCGTCGCCGAGTCCGACCAAAGTTGTATTCGTCAGAGTTAAATTTACGTCACCATATTCGAAGACAATGTCCGTGCCGCTGCCGCCATCAAGAACATCGTTCGAGTCGACACCGTTGCTGATCGCTGCTCCCAAATCGCCCGAAAGGATGTCGTTGCCCGCTCCGGCCAGAATCGAATCAGCTCCGGAATCACCACTCAACAGGTCACGTCCTGCGCTGCCAATGAGCGTGTCGTCGCCGTCGCCACCATGAGCGAAGGCACGATCGGCGGTGCCTTGCGACAGATCGATCGTGTCGTTTCCGGCCCCTCCGTAGATATGCAGACCGCCTTGAGTCAGAAGATCGCCACCAACCACAGCAACGGTGTCGTCACCCGCTCCGGCAGCAAAACTGATATCTACCCGGCTGCCTGTGTTATTCGGCCTGATCACAACATCGTCATCCAGATCAGACCCCCAGATGCCAACGGTGGCGTCATCAGGCAATGCAATCCTTCGTAGTTCTCTCCCATTGTGCGAAATGACCAGAGAGTCGCTGGTTGTCACAATCTCAACCGTGCCACCGGTCGGAATCGCAACGACATGAACTACAGCGAGTGTGTATCCCGTGTGAGAGCCGATCGAAACCAGAAACTCTCGTGGAGCTGACACGCTGCCGAAGTCGAGATTGTCGATGATTGCTCCATCAGAAATCGTCACGGAGTGCGCGTCGCCGTTGCTACTCGGAAATGTCTGTGTACGATCGGGATGCAACACCTGGCGGATTTCCGTAGAACCGGCAGCCAGGCCGGTCAGTACGTAATTGCCAGTTTCATCGGTGCTGGTGGATGGATCGTCCGGCATGGAAATCGTCGACGGTTCGCCCAGGTCAAGCTGACCGTTGCTGTTCAGATCTTCTCCGGCGTTCAGTAAACCATCGCCGTTGACGTCTTCGGATGAATCGAACACACCGTTGCCGTTGAGGTCCGCGTAAACGGTGATTCCAGCGAGGCCTGGCTCGCTGATGCTGCCAGGTCCGTTGAGGTTTCCAAAGATATTCCGCAACTCGTCGGGCGACTCGAAGATGACCGCGTTCGCATCGATCTGCTGCAGCGCCTGAAGCTGGCCGGGCCGACTTCCCGAGTTACTGGCACCGAATGCGCGAACGTTCGCCCCGCTGTCGCGAAGCTGTTGTGCGACTTCGGCGAAGGCGTTATTCGCGTCTGGCTCCCCATCCGATAGAAAAATGACATTGTGGTTGGCGGGATCGGCTCCCGAGTTGTCCAGGACAGCCTGCGCTGCCAGCACGCCTGAGCGATAATTTGTGCCTCCCGCGATCCGAATTCTTCGCAAGGCATCTTCAACATCCGACACGTTGTTGCCGTCGACGTCCACACCAGGGGCGATCAACTCAGAAACCACCTGGGCACCGTCAGAGAATGTCACGATGGAGACTCGCCCATCTGCAGCGAAACCTGTCCGAATCAATTCGTTGTTAAGGTCAATAAATGCCTGAATCTCGGCGTCGAGGACCGTGTTCTGCAGACCGTCGCTGTTGACATCCCCGATCGATGCCTGTCCCGTGAAGCCAGACCCGGTACTGCCGGAAACGTCGATCACAAAGACGACGTACGGTGTATCGCCGGAGACGATTCCGTCGCGGACTCCGTTCTGATTCAGGTCATCCCAGACGTTACCTGAAACAGCACCGGTCACCGGTCCAGGTTCTCGAATCGTCACGATGCCTTCGGAGTCCCGCAGTACCGCGCCTATCGGACCCGACAGAATCACGCGGAACAGTTCATTTCCTTCGGCGATGGAGTCATTCGAAGTGGCAATTGCAATCGTGGTTGACTGGATATTCGGGCCAAGCTCCAGTGTTCCTGACGCGCCCAAGTAGTCCAGTCCGCTCGTCGCCGTGATGTCCTCAGTCGTCCAGTCGACGTGGACATTCCCGGTCAGTGGCCTTGTTGCCGAGATTGTCAACGTGGCAATTCCGCCTTCGTCGATCGTGACGTCGTTAATCACGATCTGCGCCGGAGGAAGGCTGGGAGTATCGAACAACGCCCTCCGGTCATACGTCTCGAACGGACTGCCTGCAGTCGCGGAGAGCAGCTTCCGTGACTCAAGAATCTCAGACGCGACGGCGTCTCGACGAACGATTGGACGACGACATGAGCGACGAGTGGAAAACAGACGGTTGAAAAGTGTCGAAATGACCATGGCGTTTCTCCGGGGTTCTGAAGGGGACACGGGGGGCCGTTGTGTTCGGATCGCTACGCTCCGAGACGCGGCAGTCTGTGCTGCGTAGAACCAGAAAGTTCGCCCCGCAAATAAAAAGAGAAGCTCCAAGTCACTGATCCCAGCGATCAGTGATCGCTCCCAAGTCGCGACTCCCCGATTGTTCTGCCAGACCAATCGTGCAGGTGTCACAGAAATCTCAGAGTGACGGTGTGGTCTGCAGTTTTGGTCGGAGGATCAGGCGACTTCGTCGCGTAGACGGCAGCGTGCGGGAAGGCAGAAACCAGCGAGGCAATGTGGATGCCGCGGCGATTGACACGCTGCGCACGGCTGCTGGCGAATTCGAACTGCCGCCGCTCAGGCTCGCGGCAGAAGAGTTCTTACCGTAGCCGCGTTCGCCAGAACGC
>JAQBWV010000208.1 GCA_027624335.1 Planctomycetota bacterium | reverse complement strand
AAGTTCACTCGAAAGTTCTTGACGATGGTTTGTTTCGGGATGATCCTGATGCACACTGTAAGGGACGAAGATGGAGTTGTTCCGCGCGCCCTCATGTTTCGAGAACAACAGTACTCGTTCACTTCCCGCGACTGCAGTCTGAATACTGACGAGCTCATTAGTCCCACGATTTCGGTTGGCCCTTTCACTGGCAGTTGTAGCTGTCGAAGGTCTGACCGCCCAGGAGACGTGTTATGCAGGTCCGATCGCACCAGCCTCGACTTTTCGCCTCTCGTAGCGGGTCGACAGACGCGACTATTATCGCCGTCGTCGCCTTTCTCGTGCTGGCTGCGGCCGGCGGATTCTTCTTTCAACGTACGACCCACCAGTCGGCCATGCATGAAGCAGTTTCACGGGAAGCAGATGCTCTGCGCGCAGCGCAACATGAAGCCGAACAGCGGGCTGCTGAGACCGGCGAAGCAAAAGCAGTCGAGTTACAGCACACCAGTTTGGATGCGGCGACACAGGCGGATGTCCTCGCTGCCCAGACGAGCGCTGCCAGCGCCATCGGAAAGACCGACAGTACCGGGCTCGTGGTCACTTCTGAATCTGAAGTTGTCACACAAGTGGCCGATTCTTCCGCCTCGCTGCGGGAGCGGATTCTGGCTCATGTCGAGTTTGGTGAGTTCACTCGGGCCGTCGAGGTCGCGAAATCAGCTCTCGACGCTGAAGAGCGATCGCAGTTACTGGGGCTGGTCGCTGATGCTCAGTTGAAAATTGGCGACTTCGACGCCGCACTCGGCTCGATTCGCTCGATGCCCGACTACAACGAACGACGCATCGCTCGTGATCGCCACTTTGACGAGCAGGCACTGGCTGGCGGTGCGGCAGCTGACTTCACTCAGCTCATCGCGCTGATCATGCAGGAGACCGAGGGACTGTGGGAAGAAGTCGACGGCTCAGGCGGAACAGTTTCGCAGTTCGACCAGGGGGTTCGCGTAGAGCCGAGCGGCGTTCTGCGGACTCAAACCGTCGAAGAGCAGAGCGGTCGTCTGAAGGATCTCGGCATTCAGGTGCGTGAGGCATTGTTGAATACCGAAATTGCTCAAGTCAGCGGTTTGCGAGTGATTTCGCTGCCTCGCCTGGAAGCCGCCGTTGCCAAACGACTTCAGGATGGCAAGGAGCCGACGCTCTCGATGAAATTGCTCGGCGGACTGACTGAAATCAAACACGTTTTCGTTTACCCGGACGATCGCGAAATCGTCATCGCCGGGCCGGCTGAAGGCTGGATGTACAACGACAACGGACTGCCGGTTGGAGTAAACAGTGGCCGCCCGGTCCTGCAACTCGACGACCTGGTCACCGTGCTGCGAGCGTTTTCCGCCACAAACCAGAAGTTTTTCTCGTGCTCGATCAATCCGCGACCGGAAGGTCTGCAGAACCTGAAAAGGTTTGTCGAGCAGACGAGTTCAAAACCTCTGAGTCCCGGTGCTGGTGTTCGAAACTGGGCCAGCCAGCTACAGCAGCAGCTGGATCGGCAGGACATCGTTTACTCGGGAATCAATCCGGAATCCCGCGTTGCCCGAACCATCATTGAAGCGGACTACCGCATGAAACTCATCGGGATCGGCAAGTACGACTTCGCTGGTGGCTCGAAGATTCCGAGCATCTTTGATCTGATGACGACTGCAGAACAGAAGGCCTCGAAGCTGGACGCTCTGCGCTGGTGGCTCACGATGAAGTATGACGCCGTTCTACACACGCCGGATCGCAATGGCTTCGAATTTGTCGGTTCGTCGGTGCTGTGCCAGTCGGAAAACCAGTTCCTGAATGCTCAGGGTCAGCAGGTGCAGACGGGGCAATCGGAAGGTTCGAATCTGGTCTTTGCTCAGACTTTTACGACGAAGTACGAGGAACTGGCAAAGCACGACATCGTTTTTGCCGATCTGAAGAATGTGTTTGACCTTTCTCTCGTGGCCGCAATTCTGCAGCACGAGGGAGCCGCTCGGAATGTCGGCTGGGATTCCGGCGTCTTCTCGAACGACGGCGCCTATATCACGGCTCGGCACGCTGCTCCGACGGAAGTCGACTCGGTCGTCAACCATCGGGTTTTCCGAGGTCGCGACATCGTTGTTCAGGTGGCCGGCGGTGTTCGAGCTGATCTTGGCAGCGTCATTGCGGACTCGAAGATTTACCGGGAAGGTGTCCGCCTGGATAGACAGGTTGAGAAAGCTCGGACTCAGGACGCCCTGCCTGCCAGCCGGTGGTGGTGGGACGCTCGTTGATCCACAGTAGCGTTTGTGGCTGAAAACGGATTCAAGAGGGACAGTTCGAGATCGACTGTCCCTCTTTGTCTTATTGCAGATAATGTGTTTGCTGGCGTGCGTTTCTGTTGACTGTCGGGCGTGTGGAGTGCTCGAGTCTGGGCGGCCTGCAGTGACTCTCGGAGCAGCCGGTCCGGTTGCGTGAGAATAGGGAAGTGCGTATCCTGCCCCGCCTTGCAGAAATTGTCCCGGATGCATCAGCACCGGTTTTCAACAACCTCTCTGTTCATCACGGAAGAGGCAATCAATTATGAGTCAACTCAGTTAGTGTTAAAGGAGCGTTTGGTGGTCAAGCTGCGACTTCGAGACGGGGAGAAAATTCAGGACGCGGTCAAGCGGTTTCGGAAGCTCGTTGAGCATGCTGGAATCAAAAAGGAAATGCGTCGCCGCGAGTACTTCGAGAAGCCAAGCGACACCGACCGTCGCAATCGCCGCCGTGCCGAACGTCGCAATCGCCTGGCCCGCGTTTCGTAGTTGATCGTTGGATTGTGAATTTCCTGGGGCGAGGGCCGCTCCTTCAGCTACGGGCGGCTTGATGTCGCCTGATCTTCGCTGGAAGCTTCAAGCTGAGCAGAATCACTGGCACCCTCCGTTATTGGGGGTGCTTTTTCTTTTTGGTGAATCATGCAGCCGACTCAGTACTTACATATTCGTGACACGATTCCATTGATCTCGCCGAATGAACTGAAGGTTGAGTTTCCTATCAGCGAAGAAGCTGCGAGGACCGTTGTTGAGAGTCGTCAGATTCTCCAGCGGATTATCTCAGGCGAAGATCCGCGACCGGTCGCAATCGTCGGACCGTGTTCGATCCACAATGTTGAGCTGGGGCTGGAATACGCCAAATGGCTGAAGACACTGGCCGACGAAGTACAGGATTGCCTGTTCGTCATTATGCGAGTGTACTTCGAGAAGCCTCGCACAACCGTCGGCTGGAAAGGTCTGATTAACGACCCGCACCTGGACGACACTTTCGACATTAATACTGGTCTGCGGCTCGCCCGAAAGCTGCTGCTCGATATCAATGAACTTGGCCTTTCGGCAGCGACAGAGTTACTGGAACCCGTTACCCCACAGTACATCGCTGACCTGATCACTTTAGGTGCCATTGGAGCCCGCACGACTGAATCCCCGACTCACCGTCAGATGGCGAGCGGACTTTCGATGCCGGTCGGTTTCAAAAACGGCACTGACGGTGGGTTGCAAAGTGCACTGGATGCGATGCTCGCCGCGCGAGCTCCTCATAGTTTTCTCGGCATCGACCCGAACGGTCGCACCTGCATCGTCAACACGAATGGAAATCCGTGGGGGCATCTCATCCTGCGAGGCGGTCGATCAGGTCCGAATTACGATTCCGAGTCGATACTTTCCGCGGCTGAACGGCTGGAAGCCGCAGGTTTGCCAGCGAAGATGATCGTCGATTGCAGCCATGCGAACTCGAACAAGGACTACACAAAGCAGCACGTCGTCTGGAACGACGTCATTGCTCAACAGGCTGCCGGCAACAATTCCATCATGGGCTTGATGCTGGAAAGCAATCTCAAACCGGGAAACCAGGATCTTACCGATCCGACCAGCCTGGAGCATGGTGTGTCGATCACCGACGGTTGCATTGGACTCGAAGAAACCGAACAGCTTCTCCGGAACGCTGCGGAAACGCTTCGCGACTGAGTTGTTGAATTTGTTTCCGACAGCGCTGTTCAAGCCTTTCCGCATCCTGGCAAACTTTGCGGATTGTGACGATTGCACGCAGCGTGACGGTTTCGGGGAATACAGCGACCGGAATGGTCGATCCGTTCGCAGTCGATTTTCGGGTCGCGTCGTGACGAAGACTCCAGATGTGCCATCGACTCAGGCACCGACGTTGCCGTTACTGACTGGCCAGGCCATCGCAGCGGGACGTGCGAATTCGTACCGGACCTCTGGAGACGTGTTCCCGTGGCAGCAAACAGTTTGACTTCACCAGGGAAGAACAACGTTCAACGATCCCGCAGGATTTTGCCGGACGGGATTCGGAACCGGTTGCAAGCCGTTGTTCCTGGTGCGGTCGTTCTGACGATTTTTCTGCACGGCGACATTTCATTCGTTGCTGCCGCTGAGCCAGCCTCTCGGACACTCGTTGCTTCGGCGGTGCTTGCGCCGGCAGTTGTTGCGTCGAGGAAACTGCCGACTCCGTCATCAAACGATACAACGACTGCTCCGGCCCGTTCTGTTGGCGAGTATTTGTTTCCGAACATTGCTCGTCCTGCCCGACCATCGGCGGGAAGCCCACTAGCGGAAAGTCCTTTGCCTCTGTCCAGAGCTGGACGTGGATCGTCGTCGAATGCTGAAACGCCAGGTCGAATTCGACAGTTTTCGAACCAGGTGAAGAATACTTCGAAATCTCTCTGGTCCCGCATGAGGGTTGCCTCACAACTGCAGACTTCACCAGAGCCTGTTGCCGAACCGTCGATCTCGAAGCAGCCCGTTGCCGATCAGACAGCTCCGCGACCGGAAATGAAACCATCAGTCATTCTGCACGCCTTTCGGAATGTCATTCCTGCTGCTGTTCCAATGGCTGTCACTAAGGTGATCGCAGATCCTGCGAAGGGATCGGCGTCTGTACTGACGCCCTCTGCAGCGGTTAGTGCCACGGCTGACTTTTCGGTGCCCACCGTTGCCCGGCCAATAGTCAACGATTTCTATTCTCCATTGCCTGACAAGCTGTCTGATCTGCCAGCGTTTTCAGAACTCAACGACGCCGAAGAACATGCAACAGATACAGCTGACAATTCACCGCCGAACGACTCTTCCGTGCCGAATCTACCTGACCAGGAAACACTCAAAGAGATTGATCCCGCCAGGAACAGCTTCGCCACAAATGGAATTGTTCAGGTCGACGCAGAGTCGCTGGGAACCGATCAATCAGTCGTTCAACCGATAGCGACTTTCACGAGTGCTGGTGATGGACCGATTCCGCAGGTTGCTATGGAATCGTTATCAGTTCTGGACGCGTCTGCTGCCGCGATAGCTGAATCCGTCAACGATGCAGCCGATCTCGACGATCCGGTATTCGTGCCGCTGCCGGTACCGCCACTACCACAGAGTGTGCCAAACGATCCGGCTACACAATTTCTGAATGAGACGTCTGGCTTAGCGGTCGAAGTTCCTGCCGAGTCGGCACCTTCCGAGTCGCTTGTGCAGACCGAAACGGTCCGGAGTGAACCGAGCGTTCTGGCAGTGAGCGAGGCGCGTCGGCTGCTGAATCGAGCGAGGCTGGAACTCGCGGCAGGCGATATCCGATCGGCTCACTCGTTTGCTGAGGCGGCCGCGGAGATCGCAATTCCAATGGAAGTGTTTGAGCAGAAGCCGAACGAAGTGCTCGACGAAATCGAGTTCGTCACCTCTCACAATCATACGCTGACAACGGCCGCTTTCACTCAGGCAGTCCCGCCAGCACCAGCTCCCTCTGTGGGCGGTGGAGCAGATGGCCAGGTGGATGGCGAGACTGCCGACGAGGCAGCACCACGTCCTCAAGTAACCGAATCCTCGAATGACGATCCTCAGGGGTTCCGCGCGATCAGCAGAACTTCACTGAGCATTCGTCCGAAACTGGTTGATGCCGACGGCGAACGGCGACTGCTTCCGGAGCGTCGAGCTCACCAGAGATTCAGTCAGGTTCCGACGGTCTATCAATCGGTTGGCTACAGCCGGGAATGGGCGCCGCTGCCATATTCATGGGAAGCTCCGGGTTTGAAGTACAATCCGCTGTACTTTGAAGATGCTCAACTGGAACGATACGGCAACGAAGTCTGCATTCTGCAGCCGTTTCTGTCGGGAGCCCGTTTCTACGCGACCCTGCCGACGTTGCCCTATCAGATGATGAGTGAAGGAAACAGCCTGTGTCACACGGTCTACGACCTTGGGTATGACCGACCTGGCAATTGCGTCCCGTACGCTGTCGAGGTTCCGCCATTCAGCTGGACGGGATCCCTGGCGAGCGGCGGCTGGGCCTATGCGCTGATCGTGATCCTGCCGTAGCGAGGCAACGCTGCTTCTGCGAAGTGTCCGGGGAATAATCCCGAGCGTAAACGAGGCATTCGGGGTAACGGTCTCGTTCGCTGACCGCGATGGAACTCTGGCTGACCGACTGATCGAGGTCGCTGATAATTCCGGGTTTGGTCTCACCGCTGGCATGTGAGACCGTTGCTTCGCTATTTTTCCCTCTGTTCGATCATTCACGACGGAGCGAAAAGGAACTCCCCATGCCAGCACGGAAGAAGTCTGCGGCGAAGTTTGTTTGTCTGATCGCCCTCTGCCTTGTCAGCGTGACAGCGGGCGTCCGAGCTGAAACGAAACTGGTGACCTCGGTTGAAGGGATTGTCGAGTTCCAACTCGACAACGGCATGAAAGTGTTGCTGTTTCCTGACGAGTCCAAGCCGACCGTCACCGTCAACGTGACCTACTTTGTCGGTTCGCGTCACGAAGGCTACGGCGAAGCTGGCATGGCTCACCTGCTGGAGCACATGCTCTTCAAGGGAACTCCCACGCATCCGGACGTTCCGAAGTCACTGAAAGACCGCGGAGCCGACTTCAATGGCACGACGTGGCTGGACCGCACGAACTATTACGAGACTCTGCCGGGTAACGCAGACAATCTCGAATTCGCGTTGAAGCTCGAATCCGACCGCATGATCAACAGCAATGTCGCGGCGGAAGATCTCGCAACAGAGTTCTCGGTCGTACGGAACGAATTTGAGCGAGGTGAGAACAGCCCAACTTCCGTGCTGTGGCAACGCATGGTTTCGGCGGCGTTCCTGTGGCACAACTACGGAAATTCGACGATCGGCAACCGTGCCGACATTGAACGGGTTCCCATCGAAAACCTTCGGAAGTTCTACCGTCGGTATTACCAGCCGGATAACGCGTTGCTCGTCATCGCTGGCAAGTTTGATGGCAAACAGGCCCTTGAGCTGACTGAAAAGTACTTTGGTTCGATCGCTCGCCCGGAACGGCAACTCGATCGAACTTACACGCAGGAGCCCGCGCAGGACGGCGAACGCTTCGTCACGTTGCGTCGTGTTGGCGAAGTCGCGGCGGTCGGCGCCGTTTATCACATCCCCGCCGGTCCGCATCCGGAATACCCGGCGATCGACGTTGTGGAGTCCATGCTGACGGCTCAGCCTGCCGGGCGTCTCTATAAAGAACTGGTTGAAAAGAAACGAGCATCGGATGTCTCGGGAGCAGCATTCGCACTGCATGATCCGGGCATCTTCCTGCTGATTTCAGAGGTCAACAAAGGGAATGAGCCGCAAGTTGTACTCGAAGCATTGATCGATGTTGTCGAATCTTTCGGCGACTCGGAGATCAGCAAAGAAGACGTCGATCGCGCGAAGCAGCGACTGCTCAAGCAGTGGGAACTGGCAACCGCCGATTCGCGACGACTGGCGATTCAGCTCAGCGAATGGGCAGCGCAGGGCGACTGGCGATTGTACTTCCTCTATCGAGACCGGCTCGAAAAAGTCGACGTCGATCAGGTTCGCAGCGTCGCGAAAGAATACCTGCGACAGAACAACCGCACGGTTGGAATGTATCTGCCGATCAAGGAAGCCGATCGTGTTTCCGTTCCGGAAACTCCGGAACTGGCAGAAATGATCGGCGACTACAAAGGCCGTAAAGAGGTTGCTGCTGGCGAGGTGTTTGATGTTTCGCCGGAGCACATCGAAGAACGGACTCAACGACTGACGATCAATGGTGGGCTGAAAGTCGCATTGCTTCCTAAGAAGAACCGAGGCGAAGCCGTTCGGTTGAATCTGACGTTGCGCTATGGCAATGAAAAGAGTCTGCAGGGACAGGCCGCGATCGCGGAGTTTCTTCCAACTCTGATGACTCGTGGAACGAAAGAACTGGATCGTCAACAACTTCAGGACGAACTGGATCGCAACTTTGCGCAGTTAAGCGGCAGTGGTTCTGCTGGAGAGGCGACGTTCTCAATTACGACCAGGAGAGCGAATCTTGCGAGATCGTTGGAACTGCTCGGAGAAGTGCTTCGAAATCCGACGCTGCCTGACACCGAGTTGGGTGTACTACGAAGTGAGTCAGTGACCGCGCTGGAACAGGCTTCGACCGAACCAACAGCGCTCGCACAGCGAGCGGCTCAGAAGCGGATTTCGCCGTACAAGCCGGGACACCCGTTCTACACGCCGTCAGTGGCCGAAGAACTCGAAATGGTCAAAGCCGTAACACAGCAAGACGTCAAACGCCTGTATTCCGAATTCCTCAACGGGGCGAATGGCGAACTCAGCATCGTCGGGGACTTCGATGTAAATGCCACACTGACGCAACTTCAGACGATACTCAGCGGTTGGAAGCCTGAACGACCCTTCGCTCGCATTGAGAAGACTGGCGATCTGGAATTGAAGGCCGAAACCGAAGACATCAACACACCAGACAAAGCCAACGCGATGTACTTTGCGGTCACCGCGTTTTCGATGAAAGACGACGATCCCGACTACCCGGCTCTGCTGATGGGTAATTACATCTTCGGTGGTGGAGCGCTTTCCAACCGACTCGGAAATCGCGTTCGCCAGAAGGAAGGCTTGTCATACGGAGTTCGCTCCGGCCTTTCCGTTTCATCGCTCGATCCCAGAACCGTCTTCTACGTTTACGCAATTTCTAATCCCGCAAACATGGCAAAAGTAAAGGTCGCGATCAGGGAAGAACTCGACCTGCTCCGCGAGAAAGGCGTTACCGCAGAAGAACTGGAATCGGCGAAGCAGGGCTGGCTGCAAAGTCAGGCTGTCAGCCGAGGTAGCGATACCAGCCTCGCAGGAACGCTCAGCAGTACATCGCAGGCTGACCGGACAATGGAGTACTACAGCGGCCTGGAAACCAAAGTCCGATCCGTTACCGCCGAACAGGTTCTGGAAGTCGTTCAGAAATACCTCGACCCGGAACGGATCGTCATCGTCGCCGCCGGAGACTTTGAGAAAGCGACCGCAGAAGGACCACAGGACGTGAAGCCGGAAGAGTAGTCCCGGTTGGGCGTTTCGAATAATTGCGAGATCAACTCACAGGCAGCACGATCGAGTTGCACAACGAAGGCGTGCGGAAGACACAATCATATTCCAACCACCGTTAGCAGCTGTGTCATGGATCTCGTACATCCGTGGTGTCGAGCATTAACGGTTCGATGTCGTCGATTGGTTCTCGCCGTGCAGAAGTTGCGACAATGCGGCGAAGTCGGGCTTCCCCAGAAAGAAATCCGGCATCAGCGGGACACCAGGCGAGATGGCGTACTGATCGAAGTCGGTCACGCCGGAACTGGCGAGCACTTCTGAGTCGATGAAAAAGTTTCCGGTGCATTCTCGACTGGGGCAACTCACGATGGCGTGCGCGGCGTCGGCGACGATTTCAGGTATGCGGCAGCATTTTACAGCGGATTCACCGCCGAGCAGGTTGGCGACGGCAGCGGTGGCAATGCCGGTCTCCGGCCAGAGAGCGTTGACAGCAACTCCCTGCCGCTGGAACTCCTGCGAAAGTCCGAGCACGCACTGGCTCATGCCGTACTTCGCCATCGTGTAGGGAAGCGTGCCAGCGAACCAGCCGCAGTCCATATCGATCGGCGGGGCCAGACACAGGATGTGCGGGTTCGACGATTTCAGCAGATGCGGCAGGCACAGCTGACTCGCCAGAAACGTCCCGCGAGTATTCACCTGATGCATCAGGTCGAAGCGTTTCATCGGAGTCTGCAACGTCCCGGCCAGAAAGATCGCGCTGGCATTGTTGATGAGGATGTCGATCCCGCCGTAGCGTTCGACGGTCTGAGCAACGGCCGCTTCAACCTGCTCATCGATTCGGATGTCACACGGCACCGCGAGTGCCCGCCCGCCGGCCGCTTCCATTTCTTTGGCAGCCGACCAGATCGTGCCCGGCAGGTTCGGGTGGGGCTCCGTCGTCTTCCCCAGAATGACGACGTTGGCACCATCACGAGCAGCGCGCAGCCCGATCGCCTTGCCAATGCCGCGAGTCCCGCCGGTAATCAGGACCGTGCGGTTTTTCAGCAAGTTCTCCATGCCGAACCCCATTTGAGACGAGCGATCGGCGTCACCTGGCCGGCAAGACGAGTCATAAGAAGCCGACCAGATCACGCAGGTGCTCACCATTACGCAGTCAGGTGATGCCGCGAATCGGGCTGCAAACGTTCGAAACGTTTGTCAGATCGCGAACCCTTCTGCTTCAAGGTTCCAGGGGAAAATCGTAAGAGTTGCCGTCTCCCGGAGATACCTGAGCTTCCAGTTTGGAGTCCGTATTGTACTTAGAAGGAATATACATCTCCGTCGCAGGCTCGGTTTCTCCGGGACTCACTGCCGACTCCACTGTCTTGCCTGCGATTTCCCTTGTGGCAAAAATCTCCACACGTTTCTTGCCTTCTGTTGCTTCGAACTGAAATGCGCCATTGACAATAGGACCAGCGTCCACACGACTGCCATCGTCGGCCAGAAAGCGAATTTCCCCATTGGAAATTAAATCAGCACCGAGTTTAACAGTGCCGGAAACCGGAAAACGCTCGATGCCTGGCCCTGCGCCACCACAACCAATCGTCCACGAAATTCCTGTCAAAACAACAAGCAGCACTGAATGACGCATCGCAACGTGAAACATGCGGAGTTCACTTTCGATTAGACAGACGTAAACACACAAGCCGTTACTGGATTGTCCTGAGCAGCTGTGAGAATCGTAAATTCTTGCGATTCACTAATCCCATTCGACTGCAGCGAGATTTCAAATAGACGCTGATTATCCAGATAGCGGAATGGGTTGCTACGGCCAGTTGACGGATTCATTACCCATTGATGTTCCGAGCGCACGATAAGTGTTGAGGTCAATATTTTCCGATAGGAATACGACCGCCCCGTCCGCCATCGCTGTATGAACACCACCGACATGATAACTTCTCTGGTACTGCGCGGTATTAGTTCCGCTAAGTGGA
>JAQBWV010000207.1 GCA_027624335.1 Planctomycetota bacterium | reverse complement strand
GGGTTGAGTTTTGAGAAAGGCGAATACTTCGGGTTGTGTTTCGGAAATTCAGCACGACGCGGAGGTCGAAGATGTCAGACATGCTTGTTCGTCGGGCCTACGCTTCAGGCTTGTCAGGGGATCAATGGGCTCTTGTGGAACGAGAGTTGCCTCCGGCGTCGGGTGGTGGTCGGCATCGCACGGTGAATCTGCGCGAGTCCGTCAATGCGATCTTCTACCGACTTCGAACGGAGTGTTCCTGGGAGCTGCCGCCTCATGATTTCCCGCTTGCCGCCAGCCTGGTTATCGAACCCCCGTGTATGCACAGGCTGGGTCTTTTGCCCGTCATCGCTTCAGCCGAGGCCTGGCAGAACAGTTCAGCACCAGAGGCCCAGTGCTGGCCGGGTCTCAAGAAGTGTCTTTCGGATTGGTAAGTCAGCCGGGATACGAATTGCCATCGCCAATGAAGAAGCCGGACAGCCTGCGGAGTACGCATCGGCCCACGATCTGAGGCGTTCATGTGCAGAGCGGCTGAGGAGTGCTGGCGTACCTCCGCTCACGATTGCCCATGTGATGCGTCACAGTTCATTCGTGACGACTCTCCGGTATTACGCTCCAGGCGATGTTCAACAGGAAGCTGTGGATCTCCGCAGGATTCTGAGTGGTGGCGATGCTGGATCGTAGGACGAAAAGGCCGGTCGAGCGTACCTGGGTACATCTCGACCGGCAAATCAACGTAAGTAAAGCACGCCCGGCAGGATTCGAACCTGCGACCCTCGGATTAGAAATCCGATGCTCTATCCGACTGAGCTACGGGCGCGTATCGCTTCAAGTTGTTGTCGGATTGTGGTTTTTGTCAGCGTTAGTTGCTCGGTTATTCTCCCTATTTTCAGCTGGGAACAGTCACCCTGCGCAATGCAACTAATCACGACTCTTGAATCTGCTCTGTCGACGCCATGAAAACGGCATGCGGACGCGACGGAGTGGAGCGTACCTCAGACCATTATTGGTGGGCAACAGATCGCAGCCACGGCAGTCGAGGGATTGCCGAACGATGTGGGCGAAGGCGAACTATCGGTTCCAGTGTCCTCATCCTCGATTGCACCTGGCTCGATTGCACGTGGATGGGAGAGAGCCGAGATGCCAATGGATGAATCCGAAGTTCGAAGAATCTCATTTCAGGTATTGGTCAGGCAATGTATCGATCGGCCATGGTTGCCAGGTCAATGAATGCTTCCAACAAACGAAACAGGACCGCGTTTCTGATGAAACACAGTCCTGCTTTAATCTGATTACGTGGTCGATTTCTATGTTGCGTCAAGCAAAATTGGTTCTGGCAACTGCTCAGGGATCGAGTCGACGAAGCCCTGGAGGTGTACGGCTCGCGTTGCGTGCTGCAGTTTCTTCAGGGCCTTCGATTCAATCTGGCGAATTCGTTCTCGCGTCACTTTGAAGATTCGACCGGTCTCTTCCAGTGTGTAGCTGTAGCCGTCACCCAGGCCGTAGCGGAGACGGATGATTTCCCGCTCGCGGTAGGTCAGGCTTTTCAGAACATGGTCTATTTTGTCCTTGAGCATTTTGTGCATCGCATTTTCGGCGGGAGCCTGGTGATGCGAATCCTCAAGGAAGTCTCCAAAGCTACTGTCTTCGCTTTCGCCGACCGGAGTGTCCAGACTGACCGGGTGCTTCCAGGTCTTCATGATCCGTTCGGTTTCTTCGATCGACAGATCGACGGCTTCGGCCAGTTCCTCGATGGTTGGCTCGCGACCGGTTTCCTGCCGAATCTGCTCACTCTTCGCTTTGAGCGTCGAGATGCTCTGGAACATGTGGACCGGAATACGAATCGTTCGAGCATGGTCAGCGACCGCTCGCGTGATTGCCTGGCGAATCCACCAGGTGGCGTATGTCGAGAACTTGTACCCGCGTCGGTATTCGTACTTCTCAACGCCCCGCATCAGTCCGGCATTACCTTCCTGAATGAGGTCCAGGAAGCTAAGACCACGGTTTCGGTATTTCTTGGCGATTGAAACAACCAGTCGCAGGTTTCCGCCGGAAAGCTTCTGCTTGGCGTCGGTCCAGGCGTCGAAGCGACGTTTGATTTCCTTGCTTCGGGCGATGAACTCTTTGGGAGTCTCGCGCGTCATCTCAACAAGGTCCTGCAGTTCCGTTTCGAGCATGCTCAGATCACGCTGAACATTGCCGCCCTTGCGTCGCTTCAATGCTGAAATCTGACGGATCAGAATCTCCATCCGTTCAGCAATCTGGTGCATGCGCTTCATCACTGGTTGAAGCCGCTGAGTCCGGATACTCAGCTCTTCACAGAGTGTTGCGATCCGTTGTCGTCGAACATTCATTCGAGCGAGTGCTTCAGCCTTCTTTTCGTCGGAAGATTTCGGCGACTTGCGAATCTCCCAGTCCTCGGCGCTCTGCTGGAAAAGTACCCGCAGCGTAGGCAGATTGACGGGCATTCTGCCTTCAATCTGTTCCTTACGAGCATTTTCTGTATCAGACGTTCGCAACGTACGTTCAAATGGCAATTCGCGTGCGGCAACTTTTTCCAGCGTTTCGATCGCGATGTTCTGAGCGAAGTCCGATTCCATCGTTGTTCGACGGAAGCGTTTTCGCGTGATCTCGATCGTCTTCGCGAGAAATATCTCGCGACTTCGAGTCAGCAGCGGGATGTTTCCCATCTGACTGAGATACATGCGGATTGGATCACGCGAGGACAGCGTCGTTTCCGGTCCGATCAGTGGTTTAAACGCTGCATTAACTGCCTCAGCTTCCTTTTTCGCTTCCCGTTCTGATTCCGGGATCTCATCCTCATCAGGAGCGTCGGGGTCGTTCTGAAGATCGATATTCAATTCGTCAAACAGCAGGATCAGATCATCGACCATCCGGGGGTTGCCCCCTTCATCCGGAAGATACTCGTCGACCTGCTGGTAAGTCATGTATCCCAGGGATTTCGCGACCTCGATCATCGAAGTCAGCGTCTCGTCAAACCGATACAAGGCGATACCCTTTCCTTGAAAAAAACTTCCTGTCCGCACATCCGTTCGCGGTTATGCGCAGTGGATTGTGAGTCGGAAGGCCGACCAGCCATTACGTCGATTGTTCGTTTTTAGATGGGTTTCGCAACAGTGCGAGGCCCTTCTTTTCGACAAGGTTCGGGAAAACATGTCAAAGCTTTCCCACGCCGGATAACCAGGTCCGAAATTTTCACTGGGGTAAAGTCCAATCGTCAGCCAGTAAAGTTCAAACCTGGACCGCAATCCGAGCACATCCAAAAGATCCCCTGGGATTTCGGGTGAGTTCTGCATTGAAGGAAGACAGACATCCGCCAGGGAGAGTTCGCCAACTCGAAGCCAGATGGCGATCCGCAGAGGAAACAACAAGGGTGGGATACGGGATACAGCAAACGCTGCGGGGTGGGTTCTCATCGACAGAGTCCTTTCCTTCCATGAGAGAACCAGCACTCTATTCAGAGATCCGTATTCCGCGATGCTACCACGATCCTCTGGACCGTCTACGCACATTCTGCGAAGCGTTTTGAA
This sequence comes from Planctomycetota bacterium, assembly GCA_027624335.1. Taxonomy (GTDB): domain Bacteria; phylum Planctomycetota; class Planctomycetia; order Planctomycetales; family Planctomycetaceae; genus JABMPE01. The sequence goes on along the minus strand of JAQBWV010000207.1, from coordinate 7,787 downwards.
AATGTCTGAAATCCGATTGCTTCCGGCTTTTCCTGTCACCTGGAAATCACTGGGAAGCTCCCGCCCCGGCACTTCCTATACCGCAGAACCGGCAGCACCATAGTATGGTCGGAGACTCTCAGCCCGTATGATGTTCGGACCTGGTCGTGACGTTTGCAAAGCAGGTGTGCGGACGTTTCGCTGCCAGTGCAATTGCGAATTTCGGTCGTGTCCCGTGTACCAGGGACGAGCAGAACTCGCTGATCGAGAACACAATCCCAGGAACAGGAACCGCTCGCTATGAGAATCAAGACCACTGTTCTGCTTTGTCTTCTGGCCTTCCAGGCCACGTCCATCCTGCTGGCTCAGAATGCTGCCGACTCCGAACCCGATCCAGTGGCGGATAAGCCTGAGAAGCCGTCAGTAGCAGACATCGAGCAGGCGAAAGCGGACGCTCGACTGGCTGCTGAAGAGGCATTTTCGAAACTGCTGACAGGAGCCACGCTGACTGGAAACTTTACGGTGGATGATGGCGGACCGGTTGATCCCGCAAAGCTGCTCAAGCCAGATCGCTACGAACTAGCTACCGTCAACAAGGTTAAAGACGACGTGTGGTTGTTTGTTTATGTTCACAAGGGTGTGCCGATTCCCTTGACGATGAGAGTGCTCTGGGCTGGATCGACACCGGTTCTGACGCTGGACGAGTTTACAATCGCCGGAATGGGAACCTTCTCTGCGCGTTTGATGTTTCACGACAACCTGTATGCAGGGACATGGAAACATGGACAGAAAGGTGGCCTGATGTTCGGGAGAATTGAAACTGCTGAATCGCAGAAGCGGCCTGTGTTTCCTGCGAAAGCAGCACCGCAACCGCGCGAGCCGGGAAGCGATAGCCAGAAGTAGATCCTCAATTCGAGCAAAGAGATCCCTGGTTCAGTTTTTCGGTTTGCCCCATCGTTTAGTCAGATCCTGCGGCACTCCAAGCTGGTCACAGATTCGCGACACGACAAAGTCCACGAGGTCATTGATCGATTGCGGCTGATTGTAGAACCCCGGCATCGCTGGCAGGATGACAACTCCCGCATCGGCGAGGATCTTCATGTTCGACAGCTGAATGCTCCCTAACGGCGTTTCGCGAGGGACGACGACCAGTTTGCGACGTTCCTTGAGGTGGACGTCTGCCGCACGCTGAATCAGGTTCTGAGAAAGTCCCTGCGAAACTGCCGCGAGAGTTCCCATCGAGCACGGACAGATCACCATGCCGTCAGTCCGAAATGATCCGCTCGCTATTCCGGCCGAAAAGTCACGATAGTCATGAAACGCGACCTGGCCAGGTTGAGAATCGGTTTCCTGCGCCGTCGTGGGCAGCAACTGGTCGATTGAAAAGCGACGCGGGTCAATCGAGAGCCCGAGTTCGTGCTGCAGCACCTGCTCACCCGCCGGACTGATGACAAGGTGTACTTGCCGCCCCGCCTCGATCAGCACTTGCAACAGGCGAATAGCGTAGGCAGAACCACTGGCTCCAGTAATCGCCAGAACGAGGTCTTTCAAGTTAACTCCTCCGCAGACAAGGTTTCGGTATTTATACCTCGTGCGGTCACGAATGGGGCACGAGCACGCGAAGTGATTTTGCTCGCAGGTCGGAATTCTTCCCGACCAGGTCGTTCCATTCGTGGAGCGGACTCCCGGCCCCCCCCCTACTTTTTCCAGGACGGACGTCCCAGCCAACGTGGACGCTTCCGGGATCGTGGCTGATGGAATCGGTGGTCGTTATTCTCTGGTCGGTGCCCCGTCGCTACGACCTCGACGAAAAGTTGCCGCAAGAACCCTGTACATCCAGAGAAGTTTCATCCATGTCTGACAAAGTCCGTATCGGCATCATCGGCGCCGGAGCTGTTTCTGATTATCACCACGTTCCCGGAATCAACATTGATCCCCGCTGCGAACTGGTCTACGTCTGCGATCCCAACGAAGCCCTGCTCGAACAGCGGCAATCCGACTGGGGACCGACGAAGAAATCGACGAATTACCAGGATGTGGCTGACGATCCGGATGTCGACGCGGTCATCGTGGCGACTCCCAACTTCACACATCGCGAGATCTCGCTGGCCTGTATCGAAGCCGGTAAGCACGTGATGTGCGAAAAGCCGCTCGGCCTGAATTTTCACGAGTCCGCCGAAATGTACCGAGCCGCTCGCGACAAAGGCGTGCGGCACATGACCGCCTTCACGTACCGATTCGCGCCGTCGATGCGGTATGTGCGGCATCTGGTCCGGTCTGGAGCCCTCGGCGAACTGCGACACTTCCGCAGTCAGCGATTCCTCGACTGGCCTGAGACGAGCTGGGGCTGGCGTCAGTACAAACATCTCGCCGGAGCCGGTGACCTGTTCGACATGACAATCCACCGCATCGACTTCGCCATGGACCTTATGGGACCCATCAAGGCCATCTGCGGAGCGATTGCGCAGTTTGCTCCACGCGACAAAACCGTCGATGGAAAACCCTGCGAACCATCCGAAGTCGACGACTGGTCATCGCTGATCGGCCAGTTCGAAAACGGTGCGACCGGCGTCTGGGAGGGCAGCACTGTGATGAAAGGTCACCACAACAATGGCTTCGGCTACGAATGGGCCGAAGTCAACGGTTCGGAAGGTTCGGCCGCGTATCAGCTCACTGATCCGAACAACGTGATCATCGGCAAGCACGGCGGTACGATGGAGAAGCAGCCGGTGCCGGACGAATTCCTGGTGATTGAAGGCAGCCCCAGACCCGGCAACGAAGGTGTGCCGAGCACAGTCTTCCGCTACGACCTTGTCTGGGAATTCGTATCCGCCATTGTCGAAGAACGCGACGCACTACCTGGCTTTGACCACGGAGCTCGAGCCCAGTTCATCGCCGACGCGTGCCTCGAATCGTTTGAGAAAAAAGCCTGGGTCGACATTAACCCGGACCTCGGTTGATTCCGTAGATCAGGCTCCGCCTGACGAAAATGACACGCACAAATTTCTCAACCATGAATGATACGAAACTCTGTCTGAACTTTTCGTGTTATTCGTTTATTTCGTGGTTCCATTTGGTCATTACTGATTTGATTGCGGCTTCAGGGACTTCGTCAGGCAGAGCCTGACCTACAGGTGGAAGGCGAAACAGCGTGTCCGATTCGCAGAGCAGTTCGGATGACGGCTCAGCGGGACAATCACGCGATGAAGAGATCGTCGCCAATGAGCCGCGCAATCTGATCGTCCTCGCACTGTTTAACGTGACGCTGCGGTTCTCGTGGATCTTCAAAACCGAGAGCGTCCTCATCCCTCGATTCATGGACGTGATCGACGGCTCAGGATTTGTCCGCGGGTTCCTTCCCGTGCTGAATCGATTCGGGCAGAGCGTACCACCGCTGTTTCTGGCCGATCGCCTGCGGCGTGCGCCACTGAAACGCCAAGTCCTGCAAACCACGTCGACGCTGATGGGTTCATGTTTTCTACTGCTGGCCGGGCTATGGTACTGGCTGGGCGAGCCCGTCAACGGCGGAGCCCCTGCCTGGATGCCGCTGGCGTTTTTGACGATCTATGTTGTGTTCTTCTTCGTCAGCGGCATGAATCAACTCGCTCTGGGCACGATTCAAGGCAAGCTGATCCGAGCTGATCGCCGTGGCCGACTGATGGCGCTGTCCGGCGTAACGGGCTCGGTCATCTCGGTCGCGCTGGCGTGGTATCTGTTGCAGCGATGGCTGGAATCACCTTTGCAACTACCGAACAGCGGTTACGTGTTGATCTTCGGATTCGCCGGAACGGGTTTCGTCCTGGCTGGCCTGTTGACCTTGCCCCTTCGAGAACCGGTCGACAACGAGAGCCCATCAACCGCTCGCAGTGCCAGGCAGGCGGTGACCGACGCCTGGGACATTATTCTCACTGATCGAGATTTCCGTCGAGCCGCCGTTGTCGCCATGCTGTTTATCACGGTGCAATTTTTGTTTCCGCATTTTCAGGCGTTCGGACGAAGCCGCATCGCCAAAGCGGACGAAGGCTTTCATCTGATGCTCTGGGTGATTGCTCAGAACGGCGCCGTTGGCGTCTTCAGCTGGGCCTCCGGTGTCATTGCCGATCGGTACGGAAACCGACTCGCGATCCGCATCCAGGTCTTTCTCTGTACGGCGACACCGTTGCTCGCCTTATTTCTGATCGGAGACTTTCTTGAGGATGGACCGAAATGGTTCTGGGTGGCGTTTGTGTTTCTGGGCCTCGTTCCGGTCACGATGAAATCGTTCGTCAATTACACGCTGGAACTGGCCGAGCCGGCAAACCATCCTCGCTACGTCAGCACAATGAGTCTCTGTTTCGCCGTTCCCTTTGTTCTGTCGCCGTTGATTGGGATGCTGATTGACATTATCGGGTTCGAGCCACTCTTCCTCGCCATCAGCGTGACGATCGGAGTTGCTGGTCTGCTGACGTTCCGCATGGCCGAGCCTCGGCACGCGAAAATGTGATTGGTGTTGTTTGTCGCCGCTACCAGCGGTTGATGAGACTCTCGTACATCTGACCACACTTCGCACCATGCGAAATCAACTCTCGTCCAGACCGTAGAGAGTTCCGAATCGCGATTTCAGGTGCTTCATCAGTGGCTCGTGCGAGAGCGGTTTTCCGGTCACATGTTGGACCAAATCCTGAGCCGAGTACTGCTTGCCGGGCTGATGAATCTTTTCGTTGAGCCAGTTTTTCAGCGGCAGAAACTCTCCGTGAGCAAACTGGCCGTGCAGGCCTCCGAGTTCGTTGTCGGCGGTTTCGAAGAACTGCGCCGCGTACATGTTTCCCAGCGCGTATGTCGGGAAATAACCGAGCAATCCGGCGCTCCAGTGAATGTCCTGCAAACAGCCGTTTGAGTCGTTGCCCGGGGTGATGCCGAAGTAGCGAGCGAAAGTTTCGTTCCACACACCGGGCAGTTCGGCGGGCTGCAGGTCTCCGGTGAGCATCGCCTGCTCCAGTTCGAAACGCAGCATGATGTGCAGGTTGTAGGTAACCTCGTCGGCTTCGACGCGGATGAAGGATGGTCGTACGTCATTAACGGCCCAGTGGAACGCGTCCCGCGAAACGCTGGAAAGTGCCTCTGGAAACGCCGCCTGGGCTTTCGGAAAAAAGTGCTGCCAGAAGGAAGGGCTGCGACCGACGAGGTTCTCCCACATGCGAGACTGCGATTCGTGAATTCCCAGTGACACGGTCTCGCCCATTGCAGTACCGAATGCGTCTTTGACGAGACCCTGCTCATAAATGCCATGTCCGGCTTCGTGGAGCGTTCCGAAGAAGGCTCCCGGAAAATGATGCTCGTCGTAGCGTGTGGTCAGGCGACAGTCACCCGGCCCGAACCCGCTGCAGAACGGGTGAGCCGCAACGTCCAGCCGCCCGGAATCAAAACAGAATCCGATCGCCGTCGCGGCATCGATGCCGAATTGCCGCTGAGCATCAACTGGGTACGAGCGTGTGATGATCGTCGTATCTGGCTGCCGGCCTGATTCTCGAATTGCTGTGACCAGTGGAACGAGTTCATCCCGCAGCGGGTCGAACGCCGCCTGAATACTCGCTGCAGTCGCGCCGGGTTCGTACTCGTCGAGCATCGCGTCGTACGGCTGGCCATCGCCGTAACCGATTGCCTCGGCCTCTTCTCGCTTCAGACCCAGAACTTTGGTGAGCCAGGGTCTGAACGCGGAATACTCGGACGACTTTCGAGCTTCGACCCACGCCTGCTGCGCGAGCGTTGTTACACGGGAAAGTTCTTCGACAAGTCGCTGCGGAAGCTTCGTCGCGCGGTCGTAAGATCGCCGGGCATGCTTGACATTGATCCGTGCGGTCGAGGTGTCGTCGCCCAGATCAGTTGCCGCTTCGAGTTCCGACAGAATTTCTCCGAGACGAAGATTTGTCGCCTGCTCGTGAGTCATCCCCGCAAGGAGAGCCAGCTGTTCAGCTCGATGTTCGCCGCCAGCCGGTGGCAGATTGACCTGCTCATCCCAACCGAGAACCGCCGAGCACGAACCCAGTAGCGCCGTCTTCTTTAAGCGTTCAATCAGTTCCGAGTAGAGTTCCTGTGTCGCAGCCATGGTCGATCCTTCGTTGATAAATCCGGATTGGCACATTTCGAGTCGGGCATGATTGCGAACCGGACTGCAACTGACGACCCACAGAGCGACCACTCCGAAAATCCGGGACCTGTTGCTCAACATCATGGCACAGAACGTTGCGGAAATTACCCGAACAGTTTCAGGCATGGAGAGCCTTCGTTGAGCGTGGGGCGTTCCGGGCGGCCTTTGTATTTGTAGACAACTTCCATGTGGTTCAGCCCGAGCATGTGCAGGATCGTGGCGTGAATATCGTGGACGTGCATCCGGTCTTCGATGGCGTGCAGGCCGAGTTCGTCCGTGGCGCCGATTGTTTGTCCGCCCTTGATTCCGGCTCCGGCCATCCACATCGTGAACCCGGTGGCGTTGTGGTCTCGCCCGTCGCCTTTTTCGCTCATCGGTGTTCGACCGAATTCGCCGCCCCAGACAACCAGCGTCGAATCCAGTAGGCCTCGTCGCTTGAGATCCTTCAGCAGGCCGGCGACCGGTTGGTCGCTTTCGCCGCAGTTGGTCGTGTGGTTCTTCTCGATGGCCGAGTGCGCGTCCCACTTGCTGCCGGTTCCGTGGTAAAGCTGCACGAAGCGGACGCCTCGTTCGACCAGACGCCGAGCCAGCAGACAGTTTCGACCGAACGTGTTGGTCGGCGCGCCGTCGGCGATGCCGTACAGATCCTGAGTGTCCTGCGTTTCCTGACTCAGATCGACCGCTTCCGGAGCCGTCGCCTGCATGCGAAACGCCAGTTCGTAGCTGGCGATGCGAGCCTCCAGTTCAGTCTGCTGCGGGCGAGTCTTCACGTGTTGACGATTCAGCTCGGTGAGAAACTTCAGCTTTGCCTGCTGTCGCTCCGGCGTGACACCTTCAGGAGTGGTCAGATTGGCGATTGGTTCGTCGCCCGAATGCAGCCTCGTTCCCTGATAAGCGGCTGGCATAAAACCTGAACCCCAGTTGCGAGGCCCGTTCACCGGATCTGAAGGCTTGTCAGGAATCACAACGAAAGACGGCAGGTTCTGGTTTTCTGTGCCGAGTCCGTAGCTGACCCACGCGCCGAGAGATGGTCGCCCGGCGGTGAACACTCCGGTATTCATCTGGCAGACGCCGCCGGAGTGGTTGATGCCGTTCGTCCAGCAGCCTCGCAGAACCGCGATGTCGTCCACACAGGTCGCCGTGTGAGGCAACCAGTCGGAAACCCACAGTCCACTCTCGCCGTGCTGCTTCCACTTCCGCTTCGGAGCGAGCAACGGTGCGTTGTACTCGCCCATCGGCGTGATGACCGGCTTGAACGATGACGGCAGCGGCTTGCCGGCCATCTCTGTCAATAACGGTTTTGGATCGTAGAGATCCATGTGCGAAGGTCCACCTTCCATAAAAAGGAAGACCACACTCTTCGCATGCGGAAAACCCGTCGGCAACTTCGGCGTGGCGGGAGATTTCGAAGCCGCCTCACCAGCCAGCGATTCAGAATATTGGTCGCGACTGAGCAGGTCAGCCAGCGCAAGACTCCCGAAACCGGCACCGCTCCGCAGCAGCATGTCGCGCCGGTTGACCACCGGCTCGAAATGCGGAACGGAGTTCATGCTGGCAAGTCTCGATGATGCTGAGTTCGTCACGAACGAATCCTCGAAAATCCGTTAAAGGTTTCGTGATCAGTCAGCAAGCTTACCCGACGTTGGACATGAAACCTTGAATATGGAACTAAAACCTCTAT
>JAQBWV010000206.1 GCA_027624335.1 Planctomycetota bacterium | reverse complement strand
GACTCTTCCAGGCCGCCCGGTCATGGCCGCCACGGTGCCGATGATTATCCAGGTGCCGAGCAGGTGGAAGTTCAGCATCCGCAACATGCGGCCGGCGACGTGTGTCCCGACTGCGGTCAGGGAACGCTTTACGAGAAGTCGCCCGGCGTGCTGGTTCGCTTTACCGGCCAGGCACCACTGCACGCGACCGTCTATCGTTTGCAGAAATTGCGCTGCCATTTGTGTGGAAAGCTCTTCACGGCACCGGCGCCCGCCGATGTGGGCGACACGAAATATGATCATACGGTGGCCAGCATGATCGGGCTGCTGAAGTATGGCAGCGGGCTGCCGTTCAACCGCCTGCAGCGGCTGCAGGGGAGTTGCGAGATTCCTCTGGCAGCCTCGACTCAGTGGGACATCATGCATGCGGCGGCCGCGTTGATTACTCCGGCTTATGAAGAACTGATCCGGCAGGCCGCTCAGGGCGAAGTCATCCACAACGATGATACTATCGTCCGCATTCTGGAACTGATGGGAGCACGCGCCCGGAAGACACCACCACCAGACGACGAACAACATCCGAAACGGACCGGTCTGTTCACGTCGGGCGTGGTCGCGGTGTCCTCCGGCGTGCAGATGGTGCTGTTCTTCAGCGGTCGCCGTCACGCGGGGGAGAACCTGAAGGATGTGTTGCAGCATCGCGCCGCAGAACTCGCCGCGCCAATCCAGATGTGTGACGGCCTGGCCAGGAATGTTCCCGGCGAACTCGAAACGATTCTGGCGAACTGTCTGGCGCACGGTCGCCGCAACTTCGTGGAACTGCTGGATCGATTTCCCGATGAATGCCGGCATGTGATCGAAGCCTTCCAGGTGATCTATCACAACGACAAGGTCGCACGTGAAAAAGCCCTGTCTGCGGAAGATCGCCTCGTTTATCACCAGACTCACAGCCAGCCGACGATGGACGATCTGCATACGTGGCTGCAACTTCAGTTTGCTAATAAACTCGTCGAGCCGAACTCGGCACTGGGCGACGCGATCAACTATCTGCTCAAACGCTGGGAACCGCTCACGCTGTTCCTGCGTCAGGCAGGAGCTCCTCTGGATAATAATGTGTGTGAACGAGCCCTGAAAAAAGCAATTCTGCATCGTAAGAATTCGATGTTCTACAAAACCTGCCACGGAGCTCGTGTCGGCGACATGTTCATGAGCCTGATCTACACCTGCGAGTTGAGCGGAGCCAACCCGTTTGACTACCTGAACCAGCTCCAGCTCAACGCGACCAATGTCTCACAGCAGCCCGAACGCTGGATGCCCTGGAATTATCACGAAAGCGTCGCAGCCACTTCAGACGCGGCGTAACGCACGGCCCCGTGCCGACCCCGTCATCGCATCGTCCATGCAGGAAGTCGTGCCTGATGAAACGAAAACGATCCGGATGCAGCTCACTCCTGAAGAACGTGCCCTGCTCCTGCGATACGGATATCCGTTCGAACGAATTGAGCAGGCCTTGAAGGCCTGCGAGGCGAGTCCTGAGATCGAAATCGTCCCCATGGACTGCTTCGAATTCGAGCGATTGACTGGCGACGTGTGCCGCTCCATCAACCACACGAACGGTGGCGCGTTGCAGAACCAGCTCCTGGATCTCTGCGATCGACTGGAAGCCGCCGAGCAGTCCGCTGACGGAATGCTTGACGTGCTTTGAACCCACCCCTCAAAAGCCCTGCTCACCACGACAGCGACGAAGGGCGGTGTAATTGCACGCCTGCCGAAAGGACACGAAAGAGTGTGTGACGTTGCGTCGGATCGAAAACGCCGTCAGACGCGAGCCACGCTCAACAGACCAAAGCCGAACGCTTTTGCGCTGCCAATGCCTGATGCAATGGCACTGGCCAGAAAGAGGTCCGAGTCCTCGATCACGAGTCGGCCTTCGAAGAGTGCTGATGCGAATTTCAACGTTCGGCCCATGCCGGACTCACGCGGGCGTTCGGGAGTGATTACGACGCTCACGACGCGAAATCCATTTGTCTCAGCCTTGCGCTGCAACCAAGCCGATTGATCTTCCTCAGAGAGCAGGCCGTGGCGTTTCCCTTCCCGCTTGACGGTCGGGTTGGCGCGCAGACGAAATGCCAGCTGCTGGCCGGTACGAAACCGCATATCGGACATTGGCTTGGACTGAACTGGCGGAATCCCCTCGGCAGATTGAGCCGCGATATACTCCGGACAGTGTTCGGTCAGTGTTTGCCAGTTCGGTTCCTTCAACGATTGGATCAACACGCGACAAATTCCCGTGCGGCGGTCCGTGTCGAGCCGCCACAGCACCGGACCCGGACCACCTTCCGATTTGTCCGGGAATGCCTGCAGCAGCGTCTTGTGCATCTGGTTGACGTCGTGCATGTCGCTTCGAGCTTCACGCGAACGTGGATTCAGAATCAATGATGAGAGATGCATGATGGATCCTCGGCGATGAGTTCGGGGGAGAGAGTCAGCCACCGCGTGCAAACGTGGCGGAGTTGGAAGTCACGCGAGTCGAAACGGTCGATGACGTCCTGGCGCACGTCACACTCGGCCAGCGTGACGCCGGACAATCCGGGCATGACTTCGCAGATCGCCCGCAATTGAGGCTGCTCTGTGAACCGTTCGCGTTCTTGCGAACCTCGGGCAAACCACTCCTCTGTCGTACTAAGCGCCTCGATCGCACTAAGGCGGATGTGTACGCCGCGACACAGCGGCTGTGACGGAACGAATGCCTTGCGGCCGAGATACAACGGCCATTTCGGCCGCGACAGGGCGTCTGCAATCGTGTTGAGTAGAGTCTCGTCGTCACCTTCGAGAGCGACTCGAAAATCGGCATCTGCCAGGTAGTACCGGCTGGAAGTTACCGTTTGTGCTTTGGCGCGATTCGCCTTAGCCACACCGTAGGGGTGACCATCAGGTAGCGACCCGCCGCCAGCCGTCTGGTAGTCCCGCTGAACCGAGCCTTCACGGTCGATCCGCACGGTCATCGCAAGTGCCATCAGGTCGCGAATGTCGGCATCACGAGGCCGTCCGAGCGCCGCAGAGATCAGGCCGATCACACCACTTTTCGACGGTTCGCGGGCCGTATCACGAACGGAGAATCGGCTCTGAGTTCCCCACGACTGCAATGGAGCAGTCAGACGCATAATCAGGACACTCATGCCTGGCCTCCTTCCGCAGCACTCTCGCTTACACAAGCGAGCACGCGATTAACCAGGATATCCAGTGCTGACTCAGTTTTGCCTGCCTTTACGCGAAACGTTTTGAGGCTTGTGAGTCCATCGTCACTGAGTGCCAGTACGGCTTTGTCACTAATACCGGATTCTCCGTAGTTTTCAGCCATCTGCTGCCAGAACGAATCGAGCCGACTGATCGACGCCGTGACAAGATCGTCATCACGCTTCGGCCAGACCGGTTTGACAAAAGCATTGGCCAGCGACCACAGACCGGAATCTCGCACAACTGCCATGACAAACGACGGCTGATTCTGCGCGGCCATGCTGTTTTGCTTGCCGGTCGGAATGGCGAGTACCGACGAGCGGACAAATGCAGCAATCGACTGTTCGGCCAGCTCCCTATCGCCGCCGAGATTCTCGACAAGCTGATCGGTGTCGATGTTGGCATAGCGGTAGAAGCAGGACGAGTTGAACTCAACGGTGCCCATCATGCCTGCACCGGATTCTTCCGGTTCCGGCCGGTCATCCATGGCTGTGTAGAAATCGAATTCCATCTCAACTTTGTTGGTAGAAATGGCATGAGCGACCTGACAGGCCGCGTCGATGTTCATCGTCCCTTTCTTGACTTCGGCAACCATCCGTCCAAAGAGCGCAATATCCGTCGCCGTTGATCCAGTTTCACGAAATCCCTTGACCACCTTTGCCACGGCCTTCTTGATGCGTTCGGATGCCCCAGCGTCATCTCCTGCATCCTCATCGACTTCGGCCTCGGGAAGCTCCTTGAGAGCTTTGGCAGTCTCCTTGAGCTTCTTAAAAGCCTTTCGGCCATCCTCGGGGACTTTTTCCGTTTCCTCTTCGTCGGATTCCGCTTCGTCGTCCTGATTGAGCGTCTCGTCGAGCTTCAACAGCTGGTCTTCCGAAGCATTCTTCAATGCTTCGAGCAAGGGGGCGAGCTGTTCCGAGGTCAGGGCATTTAGCGAACGCAGCTTTTTGCCGTTCACTTTTTTTCCGGCAACGGCGTCAACGATAAGCCGCGAGATTGCTTCGCCACGGGATGCAATACGCGGGTCGTCACTCTTGGCGACAAGCCCGCCGATTCTCTCCGCACATTCCTCCCAGAGCTGATCCACGTCTGCAATTCGAATGACGTCATCCCAGTTCTCAATGAGAAGTTCAGCGATCCGGCGGATTTCGTCATTGCCCATGAACAGCAGGACGCTCGTCTTTTCTTGTTTCTGTTTGAAGCCAACACGCCGAAAGAGAAACGTCGCCGCAGCATCAGCTTCTCTTGCAGGCTTGCCCAGTTTGACGAGTTCATCCTTCAGGCTGCGTTGATGATTCTTGCTCCGTAAACCGACAGGGGCAGTTTCCTCAAATGCGCGAAGAGTCGGGTGGAAGCGAACGGACCGCTTGATGCACTGGCTCGAAATCCGAGCTCGGCGAAATCCACCGAACTCACAGTCCTTCGGTGCATTGGTGTCATCGCGGTTCAGGTTGGATGGAGCAAAGTTCTGCAGAATGTGAAGTTCAACAAACATGAAGTGAGTCCTTACAGTGAGGGGCATTGATGAAGTGACTGGGGAGTCCGTTCTGTGATTGGCTTGATCAATCCGTCGTGCCGCTGGAACCGGCCTGCTCGTCCGATGGTTCCGTTTTCCAGAAACCGCGTGCCCAGTTCCGCTGCGCAAACCGGCTCTCGTTCCCCCAGTTCCTCAAGTCGGAGAGCAACTGCGGCCAATCGATAGCAACGTCCTTTGTTCGTAGCAGGCCGACGGCATGCCGCAGGTGCTGAACGACGTCGTCTTCGTGCGAATTCAGCAGCGCGACAAAGCGTTTCTCGATGCTGTCGGACGCGTCTCGGATTCGTCCAAGTGAGGCGCCCAGGTTGCGGGGAGGGTTGGAGAACGCCCCAACCTTGCCCTGATGCCAGAGGGCGAATAGCGACGCGACGGCGTAGAACGCATTCTCCTGCCAACCGTCTCGGACACCGGCAAGCCATGGCAGGACGTACGGATGCATGTCCGCCGTCGTTCCCGGTGGCTTGCCGAGACCTCGCCGGAGTGCGGCCATCGCCGCGTTGTCATCCCGTAGCTCGGAAAGCCTCGCAACGAAACGCTCGTTGAATGTGGGCTCGGGCGTTGTAGCAGTGGTACTCATGGCTGTCTTTCCAATTCGAGTAAGTAGATTCAATCCTCGCACAGATCGGAGTTGCGCCAGATGGCACGCGTCACACGGGTTCCCCGGCCGGTTGTGCCTCAGGTTGAGGCAACGTCTTTCGGAGCAGGCCGAAGAACAGCCGCTCAGCATTGACTGCGGCTTTCAGCGAGCGGGCCGACCTGTCTTCACGCTTGATGGCGTTAGCGAAAACTCGTCTCGCAGCCGTTCTCAGGATTTCGTTCCAGTCTTCGAGGGCTGCGTCAGATTGTTCATGACCGTCGGCCGCCGGTGTTATCTGCAGGTCACCCAGAAAGCGGTGAAATGGAACTTCCATCGCCGACCAGAACCGACGCTCTACGCCAAGCGAGTCAACGATTCTCTGGATGTCCTTCCGCTGTTCAGTTCCGGGCTGCTTCGATTCGTCTTGCAGAAGCAGCACGCGACCGAATTCCGTGGCCGTTTGCCACAAGACTTTGCGGACGTTCTCGGTTCTTGCCAGTGCTTCCTGGAGAGTCAGCAGCAACGCAGGGCTGTTGATCAGTTGGAGAGAGAGTGGCAGTCGTTCGTGCCGCCATAGCATTACTAGAGCAGCTTTCTTCGGATGCGTCCGAAGGCCGAACAGGTCCATCGCAAGAACACGGTTGCGCGGAAGATGTCCCTCATTCGCAAGTTGATCGAGCCAATCGACCATTCTTGGTCGACTCTGAAGCTGATCGAGCGATTGAAACAGCGCGTGGCTGCTACGCCACAACGCACGATCCTCACTGAATCCGACCGCGGGAAATGGGTCCTGCTTCCCCGTTGCTTCCTTGTTGTGTTGGAATGCGACCATCGTCTCGTGAAGGTGGCGACGGAATCCGTCGATAAACTGCTCACCCTTCATCATTACGGCGTAGCGCACCGTGATGACGTCTTTGTCAGAAACTTCGGGTTTCAATCGGATGCGTCGGCTTTGCCAGGTCAGCAGATCAAGGTAGCCACCCACTTTGCGATCGCGTGCCTGCGTGTGCTGTGTGCGTTCCCAAGCTGGAATGTCGTCCTTGGCATTGAACTGGAAGGGTTCTTCATCGGCACCGTTACAGGCATGTAGATTCAGCACCAAAGTCTGAAACAGGCTCTCGCCCCGAACAATCGCAACCGCCCCTTTGACTAACGGGCTCGCATTGGCGGAATGGTCTTTCTTGTGCTCATACGTGACGGTGCCACTCATCGCGAATCCGTGACACGTCAGCAGTAATCGGGCGGCTCGATCTGCTGGGATCTCGTGAGGCTGATCATCCAGCGAATGATCAAACAGCGTGTCGTTGTTTCCAGCGGCAAGTTCGGTAGCCAGTTTCGCAACCGACTTAAAGAATGTCTTTTCAGTGTTCGTCTCTGGAACGTTTTTCGAGAACGGCACCTGCGAGCACTGGTAGAAGGGCCATTCCTCGTGAAACAGATCGAACCGTGGATAGCGTTTGTCGTCTCGCAGATAGCCGCGGACACTCACGATGTCGAAGTGACCGTTGCCGTTCTTCCACAGTTCGGCCCACGCCGCCATGTCTTTCGGCCCCTGCAGCAGATGGTGCAATATGGCCAGCAGCAGTCTGTGCAGCGTGACCGTCACCAGCGGCGAATCGTCGTAAACCTCGCTCAGTTCATGTGCTCGCGCCAGCGTCTCTTCAAGTCCCAGCAGCACTCGTTGGCCAGTGGAATCGCAGCACGGGATCCACGGTTCGTCGACTAGATTAAAACTCGGCTGTGTCATCACGGCTCCTCATCAAGTTGTTCGGGAAACACGATCCCGAGTTGTGGGTGAAGAATCAGTTGCTGCGCACCGACATGGGCTTCTCGCGTTACTGAATCGAATCGCACAACGTGCAACGAACGCAGCAGGCCGACTCGTTCCCACGCCCGTGGCACCTGGCTGTTCTTGAGTAACTCAGACGTGACGGAGCGTTTCGACAGGGACACCGAACGGCGGATGAATCGCTCAACCGACGCGGGCTCGTGGGTGCTGTTGAGGTCAACGAGCGGCCCATCGAGGTCCAGCCGCAAACCCTCTGGCGATTCGTACAGACAGACGATTGAGACCGATGGACGGGTTTCGCGGCGAGTCAACGCTCGAAACGCCTTGTTGAGTTCCGGGGAGTCCTCGTCCATTAGCCAGGCAGGATCGACGATTTTGCTGACCGAGCCTTCGTGTCGATCGCGCGGCTGGCTGATAAGACGCTGGCGGGCGTCTTCAGCGCTCTCGAGCGTGTCGCTCTCGCTTGCTTCTCGTGTTGCAGCCCACATCCGTTGCAGTGGTGCTGACAGGTCCGGTGGGCACTCTGATGATTCCGCATAAACTGCTTCGATAAGCGGCTCGATATCATCAGGCATTGAGATTGAGTCACTGACCAGTGCCGCGGAACCGTCTTCATTCACCCGCAATTCGACGCGTCCGGTCAGTACCAGCCACGACCGCAGCAGAACGTGTCGGTCGTACACGTAACCGGTCGAGCCGAAGTCCGGTGTCGTGTCTTCCAAAATCAGCGGTTCGAGCAGCCACAGAGTCGGGTCTCCACAGCCGGTCGGACGCTGCCGTGGAAGGCCACTGACGCGGACATGGCGATGCAGTCTCCCCGCACGCTGCAGAACCAAATCGGCGGGAGCATGCTGCGTCAGCATCAGATCGAAATCGAGATCGAGGCTCTGTTCGATCACCTGAGTGGCCACCAGCACTCGTCGAGGTCGGATCCGGGGATCGTCTGTCGGCCCGAATCGTTCCAGTGTGCGGGCTTCACGCTGTTCGCGTTCATCAAACGGAAACCGAGCGTGGAACAGGTCGAGTTCGTCTGGGACGAACCACCGTGACAACGCGCGGTACGTGTTCTGGGCTTGGGCAACCGTGTTGCAGATGACCGCGGCGCATCCACCGTCGCGAAGGGCAACGTTAAGTGCCGGTCCCCATACGGTCACATCGTCTGGGTGCCGGTCGAGTCTCAGCGAAACCCGCTGAGTTGCCGCAAATTGCCTCGCATGCACCGTCCCGTCAGCTATCCAGGAAAGACGCGGATACGGCACGTTGGCCGAAGAATCCCATGTGCAGTCGTCGGGATCATCGCAGCCTGCGTACGCCGCCAGCAGACGTCGCCGGGTTGACTCGGGCAGCGTGGCCGAGAGCAGCACGACTGACGACCCGAGGCTCCGCAACCAGCGGAGCAGCAGCGTCAGCAGTTCGTTCATGTATGCGTCGTACGCGTGGACCTCGTCGATGATGACCGTCTTGTGCGCCAAGCCAAACAGCCGCACAAAGACATGCTTCGTACGCAGCACGGCCATCAGTGTCTGGTCGATGGTGCCCACGCCGAACGGTGCCAGCAGCCCTCGCTTTCGATACGTGAACCACTCCGAGGCGATCACTGCCGCGTCTGATCGGTCGTGATGCTCAGCATCGTCACTGAGCCCTGAAGGCTGAACACGCCTGGCAGCGACAAGTAGCTCACAAAGCGCTTCCGACAACGAAGCTCGGCCATGCAGCAGTAGCAGATTGACCTGCTCCCGACGGTCTCCGTAGCGGTGTTCAAGAAACTCGCGCACACGGCCGAACATCTGGTTGCTGGTGGCCATTGTCGGTAAGGCGAAGTAGCAACCCCGCTGGTGGCACGTCGCGGCCCAGTGGTCGGCCAAAGCCATCGCCGCTTCCGTCTTCCCCTCGCCCATCGGCGCTTCAATGAGGACCAGGGACGGCTCGGCAAGTTGCGGCTTCAGTTCTTCAACCAGAGTCTGCAACGGACGGGCACCATACTGACGAATTACGGGGAACAACTCTTCCAGTGAGAGACTGCGTTTGGGAGCCTTCCAACCGGCCCAGCCAAGCTGATCAACCGCGGCGGCGGCACACTTGCGAGAAAGCGGAACGTACTCAGCTAGATCAACGTGAACTCCCGCCGGTTTGAAGAACTCCAACATCGAACCGATCCAGTCAGACACTGTCGTCAGCCCGGCCAGAGCCATCAGCCATGCCGACGAGACCTGCTGAACTGGCCACTCATTGCGGCGATCAATTCCAGCGTTCCGCACGAGAATCGACACGGCTTCGCGGCGAGCTTCATCCCAGCGCCCGGCGCCGATGGGACGCGGGTCGGCTTTCAATCGCCGTTCAAGGTCACGCTGCTCACCAGTCTTTAAAAACCGACCATGATGCCCGCCACTCGAATGTGACACGACACATGCCAACGGGCGGGGCACACCAAATTCTTTTTCAAGAATCTGAGGCAATGTGACGGCCGTGATCTGACCATGCGGAATCGACTTGGACACCGGCCCGGTCGCACAATTGAATCCGGCCGATTCAAGCGTCGGAGCAAGCGAGGGATTGGCCTTCGCGGCTTTCATCTGAAAGTCCGGAGACATCTTGCCCAGGTCATGCGCCGCAACCCATACAGCAATCCAACCGCCAGCAACAGCAACTGAAATCTGCAGCTCATCTGCCAGCCAGTTTTGAAGGCCTCCGCCAATTGATCGAAGCCAGAGCTGTTCAGCCACGTGCTGGACATCCAGTAAATGGCACACGACAGGATGTGCTTGACTGGGATAGGCGTCCGAGTCTCTGCCGAGCTTGGCCCATAACAACCGTGTATCGGCTTCGTTCACACGATGCTCCCTTCCGCAGACTGGGGCCGTGACTCTGTTCTTCCTGAGCCGTATTTCTCCAAAACCTTGGTCAGCTCATCGCGAATCGAATTTCGCAAGGATTCCGGAGCAAGGACAGTGACCTGTGAACCGAAGCTCATAATCCAGCTCCTGACCTCGGTCAGGTCGCTCAGTTCGAGGTGGACAATCAGACTCCCGTTTGGCTGTGCGTCGATTCGCTGACTGCTATGCCACTGGTGCTCGGAGACAAAACGTGCTGCCGACTCGTCAAAGCGAATTTTCACGGTCTTCAGCGGGCCGGTCTTTTGGTAGACGCCAAACGAGTGCTGAAGATGTTCACGCAGGTCGAATGCGTCAGGACGTTCGAACGTCTCATCGAGAATCTGGACGTCATGAATCCGGTCGATTTTGAAATGCCGCGGCTCAATACGGTCTCGATATGTCGCTACGAGGTAGAGAGTACCGCGATGCCAGACGATCCCGTGGGGATACAGCGTGTAACTGACTGGCGTCTCGGTGCGAAGCGGGTGATAAAGCAGACGCGTGACATTCGAACCTCGAACGCCTGCCATCAGGTCGTCAATGACATCCGCGCGTCCGGAGTAATCGCTTACACCGATTCGAGTTTCATGAATTGTACGGGCCAGCGTCTGCAGGTACCGCAGGGCGTCTGGTTGGAATAGCTGCCGCAGCTTCGCGAAGGCGGACTGGGCGGCTTCCCACAGCATGGTACCGGCCAAGGGATCAAGACATCGACGGCCAAGGAACAGTGATGCAGCTTCGACACTATCCAGTACCGGCGCCGACAGGTCGCCCGACGACGGCTCTAAACGCCAACGTTTGCGGCCATTGCTTTCGTCGATGCCCATCAGTCCAAAACCCGCGCAATCAATCGCAGCCAGGTCGCGCCGGATGGTCTTCTCTGAAACCCCAAACTCCTCAGCGAGTTCCCGTAGGGTATAACCGCTTCGGGAAGCAGAGAGAGTTCGAATCAGTGTCCAATGGCGAATCGAAGTCGGACGATCGGGCATGGTTCGGGCCAGCCATGAAATCGATTTGTGGACATCTGTTATAAGTCTCTTCATCAAGATAACGACACGGTGGGACATATTCTGTCCGACCGAGGCGACTTTTCATGAATTCGCCAACAGTGGACGCTGTCTCTGTCGACAGCTGACTGGCTGCGGTTGCAGGACTCGCGTCCGAATGGCATTGCCTGGAGCCATTTTTTAATCGCGGCGGGTTTCGTGTGCGTCACATTATCCGCAGGTCGGTTTACGGGCATGTGAACAGCATCGAGTTGCTGCTGCTGACGATTCATCCAGCCCGCAAGGATCACAAGATACAGCTGCCAGGGCTGCAGGATGAAGTCCATGATCGACCTGTGGGTGAGAGAAAACACCCACCATGCG
>JAQBWV010000205.1 GCA_027624335.1 Planctomycetota bacterium | reverse complement strand
AGCAGTTCGTCGACTTTGAGTGCTCGCTTATTTCGTCGCGCGTCAGCAACGAATGCCTGAATCTCTGTTGGGCTCGGCAGCGTGCCGATCATGTCGAGCGATACGCGCCGGAGAAATTCCGTGTCGCCAGAAACATTCGATGGAACGATGCCCAGCTTCGAGAGTTTCTGCACAACAAATTCGTCAATCTTCGTGTTCGTTTCGACCAACGGATAATTGCTGCCAAATTGCGAAGTGACAGGGCGAACCACGGGAATTGGCTGAACTCCGTTATCGTAAAAAACGACGATGTTCGTATCGCCAGCCTGATGGCTGGTAACTTCACCGGTGGTTGAGATATCAGCAATCACTTCGTCGTTCGTCTGAAAACGGCTGAGGCAGGTTACGTCCTCTCGACTTCCATCCGACCAGACCGCGACGACGTTGAGCTGAACCTTCTCTCCGTCCTTCTCCAGTCGAAGTTCCGTAGGTGTAACTTCGAGTCGTTCAAATCGTGGTGTCGTCTCGATATCAATGCTCTTCGCACCGCCAGCAATCCACTTAACAAACAGATTGTACTCCCATGAATTCTTATCAAAGCGTTTCCCGCCCTTGTGCGGTTCTTCCAGAAGAGCCTTCTGAACCGCATAGCTGTCTGCAGGGGTTTCCGCATCGACTCGCTCTGACAAACCTTCGTGGTCCATCTTGAAGTCGTAGCCGAACAGCGACAGTCGAAAACCGCCCTGCCCCTGGAAAGAGCCGTGACAAGCCCGGCTGTTACAGCCCAGCTTTCCAAGCAGCGGGACCATGTGCCGGCGGAAGTCCGGAACTTCTGCAACGTCAGCGGCACTGAACCGATCGGCGACAGGAGGTAGAACACTCGCCGGTTCTTCCGCGCTGGCTGCAGTAGCGGTAGCCGCTAAGAACAGCAATGTCAGTCTGAAGTGGCTCTTCATGGCACTCCTCAATTTCTCTGAAACATTCGAGAAGGCGGTAACTCTGTTCAGAGTTGAATCCGCTGTCAGGTGGGTCGGCATCATGACGCGTGGCGTCAGTCAGCCCAGGTGGCAGGTGCAATTCTTGTCCGAGTCGTCTTATCTAATTACTTACGTCCGGGAGCCTCCTGGTCAGCTGTTGCTGCCCGAGAGGTCGTTGATTTCGCGGTGGGCTTTGAGGACTGTTTGGATGTCTCCGCCCGCGTACTCTTGGTTCGAGCCTTGACCGCAACCAGTTTCTGAAGGCGTGCTATTTCTGCGGCGATCAGCTCGTCCGGCATGGCCTGCAGCGTTTTCAAATGCTCGTCGAATCTGGTCAGGCGTTCGGACAGCCGTTTCCGATCCAGCTGTAGAAGCTCAATCTGAATTGCCTGTTGCTGTTCCATCATTGGTCGCAAGCGAGGCTCGAAGTCTTCGCTCGGCGACATCGAAAGACGAGCTGTTTCCAGCCGAATCCGCGAATCCAGTTTCCATAAATCCAGCGCGACAGGATACCGCTCTTCATCCCGATCTGCCAACTTCACAAGTCGTTCTGTGTCTCGGGTCAGTGCACGCAAACCTGCCTGGAAATTTCGGTCGTCCACCTTACGGAGCCCCTCAAGCAGCTCAGCCAGTTCCTGATGATGCTCGCGAGCAAACTGGATTGCGGCCAGTTCACGGGCCTCGCTGATGGGGAGCTGTTGCGACTCGACCGCGTTGGCACCCGCCCTGAGAGAGCCAGCTTTACCGGTTTTGCGAACACTCTGGATCGAGGAAACTGCGTTACCTGCCTCGGTCGCCGACGTTGACGCGGCTAACCTCTCATCGGTTGACTTCCGATTGACCCCCGACGTCGATTCACGCGGAGGATCTGCGAGGATCATCGCGGTCACCGGACCGGGGATGATCAGAGTCACGAGAAGAAAGCGAAGTGTTTTCCGGACGAACGTCACAGTCAATTCTCCAGAACTTCAGGACCAGTCAGGCCATTCGCGGCATCCTGCTGAGATTGCAAAGCGGCCAGCAGCCAGTCCGGCACATCGGCATTGAAAACCGTTGGAACGTCGACCGTGCTCACAAGCAGTTGCTCATCAACGTTCGAACCGACTTCACCGACTTCACCGACTTCACCGACAGAGTCCGCCCAGATTCGCACCATTTCACTCGCCCCGACCGAGACACCATCGTCGCTCAATTTGCACGTTCGGTCAGAGATGTCCACCGCGACTTTCGTCACAGAAACAGAAGTGGTCAACAGCCAGCCGACGGCAACGACTGCAACTGCGGAAGCAGTCATACTGACACGTCGCGAGAATGAACCACGGCGACCTGAACTTGACGGTCGCTCGTCAGACACTGGGGTGGAAATCGCTGAATCCAGCGTCCACGATGCAGGCTCCAACGCCGCAACGACGGCATCGCCCAGCTGCACGGCAGTGGCCACCGCTTCACATGCTGCCAGTTCGAAAGCTTCCGAACCCGAGTCCAGCCGAGCCTCGAACTCGGACAACTCACCGTCGGCCATCTCGCCCGACACATAGCGAAACGCCAGCCAGCTAAGGCTCTCGTCGTCAGGCTGATTGTAGCTGATTACGTCTGACATGTTTCTGTTTCGTTTCTGTCCGTCGTCAAATCTGCAGACTCGACTGTCACTACTCGTTGCATCGATGGAGTGACTGTTCCAGTTTCTGCATTGCCGTACGCATTCGACTGAGCACGGTTCCCAGAGGAATCCCCAGCTCGTCGGCGATTACTGCAAACGTCTTTTCTTCGTAAATCCTCATGCGTATGACAAGTTGCTGCTCAGGAGACAGTCTGCTGATAGCTCGTCGAACCGCTTCAACTGTTTCGTGGAGAACTGCCGCCGTTTCGCTTTGCTCAGGAATCTCACTGGAGATACCTCGTTGCCGAGCAGCCTTCTTCAATCCGCCTGCCTGCCGAGTCTGCACCCGGCGAACCAGCATCGCCTCGTTCCAGGCGACCTTGAACAGCCAACTGCGGACGCTCCCGGTCGCCGTGTGTCCCTTCTCCAGCGCCTTCCGAAATACAGTCTGCAGAACTTCGTCGGCCAGTGCTCGATCTCTCAAAACGCCCGCAAGGAACGCTCGTAACTCTCCCGCATGCTGGCGGTATAAGTCCGCAACAGAATCCGGCTCGATCCGATCCTGATCATCGGGCATTGACACCGCTGCAGAAGTCTCGTCCAGATGGAGTAATGAGCGGGTCGGGCGACTTTCGCCAAACGGCTCGGGATATCGACGCGCGGATGGCCACGATTATTTTTGGAATCCTGGACCTTCCTGGTATTTTTCGCATTCCTGTCATGACGGCTGCAACAATTTGTGAGGCATGTTTTGTGTTGATCGCGTTAGTTCACACTGCGATTGTTGTCGAGCATTATTCGGCTCAATCGGGCGCTGATTAACGAGCGGCCAGAACAAGGAACAACGGAAAAACACAGAATAACGCGGATAGAGCTCCGATGCGGCTTCCGCCTGATTCCCTGTCTTCCGTGGTCGAATTTCTTAGCGTTCTCTGTGATTGGGATGGCTCAGGCAAGTGGTCGGGCAGTCGGACTATGTGACGTCGCGAGCAACCGGACCGGCGGATTTCCAGTAACCGCCTCGGTCGTGTTCAAAAACGACTTCCATGCCTCGGTGGTCAAAGTCAAATTCTCCGTCAGCGAACACGGTTCTGCCCATGACGAATGTCCGAACGGGCCAGCCGGTCAGAGTCGTGCCGTCCCAGGGACTCCATCCGCATTTGGTTTTCTGATTCGCGTTACGGATCGTTACCTTCCGGTTCAGATCAATTAGAACAAGGTCCGCGTCGTAGCCCTCAGTGATGCGTCCCTTACTGACGATGTCCCAGACACGAGCCGGAGCGTCGCACATCCACGAAACAACCTGCTCCAGTGAACAGTTCCCCTGATGAACCTGATCCAGCATCAGCGCCAGAGAGTTTTCAACCGCCGGCAGTCCGGACGGTGACTGAGGGTACGGCTGATCCTTCTCGGCCAGCGTGTGGGGAGCGTGGTCTGTCGCCACCACCTGAATCTGCCCGTCAAGCAACGCTTTGAGCAACGCCTGGTTGTCCGCCTTCGTCTTTACAGCCGGGTTCATCTGCACGCGCGAGCCAAGGCGTTCGTAGTCGTCGACGTTGAAGAACAGATGGTGCGGGCACGCTTCGGCAGTCAGCAGATTTCCATGATCGGCAAACAGGGCGATCTCCTCTGCAGTCGAAACGTGGACCACATGAAACCGGTGATTGTGACGTCGAGCAAGATCGACCGCTCGCGCCGTCGCGATGCGAGCCGCCTCGTGGTTCCGGATTTGCGAGTGATCGCTGTGTCCCTGGTAACCTGCGGCTGCGATTCGAGCCTGATTGGCTCGCACCGTCGCTTCGTCTTCGCAATGCGCGGTAATCGGGAGACTCGTCTCGGAAAAGATCGCCTCCAGCGCGTCCTGATCGTCGACCAACAGGTTGCCAGTACTTGATCCAATGAAAATCTTGATTCCTGGCGTGCGAGTTGCGTTCTTCAGCTCGTGAAGATTCTCGGTCGACGCGGCAATGTAGAACCCATAGTTGACGAGACTCTTCGACGCGGCGATGTCCAGCTTCGCATTCAGAATTTCCTGTGTCGTTGTCGGTGGAATCGTGTTGGGCATTTCGAGGAATGTCGTCACGCCACCCGCAGCGCAGGCGACACTACCCGAATGCAGGTCCTCTTTGTGCGTCAGGCCGGGATCTCGAAAGTGAACGTGGTCATCGATAACGCCCGGAATCAGATGCAATCCTTCAGCGTCGATCGTTTCGTCCACCGTCGCGCCAGCTGGCGGATCAATGCCGAGAATCTTCGAGTCCTGAATCAACACGTCTGCCTTCCGAGTTCCGGTCGGCAAAACACACATGGCATTTCGAATCAACGTTCGCATGAATGAGGACTCAAACAGGAACACAAACAGCACCCGCAGGATGTGTGCAGGACCTGGATCAACACTAGGTTCGTCGCCGACACTTATTCGTCGACATTCGGAATGTATCGATTTGCGAGTTCGGCATAGTCTTCGCGAATCGGACTGAACACGTCCAGTACCGTGGCTGGACCGTCAACGGCGACGGCCCGGTGAGGAACGTTCGATGGAATCAGATACAACGATCCGGGTTCACAAATCCGAGTCTCGTCCCCGATGGTCAGCTGCATCCTGCCCGTGAGTAAAACACCGCCCTGCTCATGCGGGTGGCTGTGTAGAGGAACTTCGGCCCCGTCGTCCATTTCCAGATACGACAACATCAGTTTCTCAAGATGTGGCGTCCGCATGCGGCAGCCCGGAACTGGTTCGACGGGCTCGAAATCGTTGAGGTCAATAAACGACATGTCTTTGCTCTCGGTTCGTACGACAGGCTACGTGAAAAGCAACTGCTTCGGATCCGTCGCGCTGGCGACGAGTCCGTCTTCCGTGAAAAGCGGGACGCGTATGATTACCTCGAAAGAGATCGAGGCAAGTTAGTCGCCTCGCTGAAGGATTCCACTTTCCCTTCGGCGTGTGGTCCAGATCTGGCGGGCAGTCAAATCGCGTACACCACAGGTTCGGCAGATTGGCTGTTGAAACGGTGATCGGCGATTCGTTGAACGTCGAGTGCAACGAGTGAATCTGGCATCTAACGGCTGCAGACTGTACGCTGCTTAATCATTATCAAGCTCTTCGTCGTGAACAGTTAAAAGGTCGAAGATGCAGATTCGAAGAAGCCCACAGGCCGCGAATCCAGCGGCTCCGACATTCGCTCACGCTCGTGCCGGTGTGTCGACATTGGATTACATTCTCGTACTGGGTGTCGTCATGCCGTTAATGGCATTTGCCATCCCGGCGGGCAAACTAATTATTCAGCTGACTTATGAAATGGTCTGCACGCTCGTTGCATGGCCGGTGATGTGAAACCGTTTCCGATTTCTGCCACTGGATTCGACAACCACCCGAATACGTCGGCAACGACAAGGAACTGTCTGATGAGTTCGAAGGCCTCATTTCGCGATCTGCTCCGCAAAGTTCACCGGAACGAGCGCGGTGCCGTCAGCCTGGAAACCATCCTCATCATTGGAGCGATCGCGATCCCGATTCTGATCTTCCTGATCAAGTTCGGCTGGCCGCGCATTCGTGACTACTTCAACCAGGGCCTGGACGAACTCGAAGAAGGTAGCAGCAACGCTGCCGGTGGCGGAGCCGTTCGACCCTAGTTTCGTCTGAGTTTTGTGACGCACGTTCGTGTCACAAAGTAGCAAACCACGAAAGACACGGAACAACGCGGATATCTGATTCTGTATTTCGTGTGATTGAGTGTTCTACGTGCTTTTTAGTTTTCCGTATTTGGCTTCCGACGAAGATCAGGGCCAGCATGATCGCGATTGGTGTTCTGATCGCTCTGCTGTGCGTTTCCGCCTGGACCGATTTTCGTTCGCACACCATCTACAACTGGAATTGCTACCCCGGAATCTGTGCCGGAATGGCGCTCAACTCCACAGGTTATGGTCTTGCAGAGGCGGGATTCGATGGGCTCTGGTTCGCGGCAATCGGATTTTTCGCAACTGGAATGATCATGCTGACAGCGTTCGTTTTCTTTCAGATGGGTGGAGGCGACGTCAAACTGATCGCGATGATCGGCAGTTTTCTCGGGCTAGAGTCAGGTATCGAGGCGCTGCTCTGGACATTTTCGATCGGCTTTGTTTTCGGCGTTGCGGTCGTCATCTGGCGGCACGGATTTGTTTCGATCGTCCGCCGCTGCATCGCTCACGCCGTTGTCGTTGTCAAAGCTCGAAGCTGGATCCCACTGCACAGCGATGAACGCAAGCCGCTTGAGCAGGGCCTGTTTCTGGCACCTTCTGCATTGATCGCTGTCTGTGTTGTCGTTTGGCCGAATCTGATGGCCGCCATTTATCCGTCGTAACGTATCCCACCGCGAAGTCAGGATTTCCGACCGATCAGCGTTGATTGCCGGTCATGCTCTGCGTATCACCGGACATCGGCGTTGCTGATTACTCTTGACGAAATATCAACTGCCGGGAGTTGCCTGTGAATCGAGCGGTTCTTCAAGCGTTGCTGCCGGCTCTGGCCGCACTGGCCGCAGGATTCATCCTGCTGAGGCTACTGATGCGTCTGAGCGGTGCGAGTTTTGAAGTTCGCCGGCTGCGGACGCTGCACCGCAGCCAGAAGGGCGCCGTCCAATCGCTGAGTTTCGTCCTGACGCTACCGCTGTTCATCATGATTGTGATGTTCATCGTTCAGGTCAGCCAACTGATGATCGGGATCATGGGAGTGCATTATGCGACCTTCGCCGCCGCTCGCGCGGCAATCGTCTGGACGCCTGCCCGCATCAATGGAGACTCCATGGGCGAAGCCCGAGAGATCGAGAATGTTCTGCAGCCGCCGTTGCGTGAAGAACGTCCGCTCAATCTGACATTTACCGGCTCAGGCACCGATTTCGAAGGAACCAGCGCTTACACGTCCTACAAACTGGAGAAGATACTGGGGGCGGCGGCGCTGGCCACGGCTCCCGTCAGTCCGTCTCGATTGATGGTCGATCCGGTCAACTGCTCGCAATGTGGAGTTCAGGCCTGGGCCGTTCAGGCGATGTACCAGCAGCTGGTGCCGTCTTCGCAGGGCAATACAAAGATTCCCGAGCGGCTCCTCAACAAACTTTCCTACGCCTACTGGAACACTCGAGTTGAACTGACGTTCTTCGACCGGGACACACTCGACGGCCCCACTTATAACCCGCGCGAGATCGTCCTCTACGACGGACTTCCGCAGCAGAACGACGAGGGCGACTGGATCCGCGACTGGGTGCCGCATGAAGTCGGCTGGCAGGATCCTCTGCGTCTGACGGTGACTCATGACTTTGCCCTGTTGCCTGGCCCCGGAAGATTTCTCGCGAAGTTTATCGTGCGGGAAGGCGGCGGACCTGACCGCGTCAGCTCACGCATCCAGATTCGCGGTGGCACTGCCGACAGCGTTCCCTGGACACGACCTGCGTACACCGTTCCCATTTCCGCGTCAGCGACACTGACGAACGAAGGCTTCAAGCCCTTGCTGCCTTATGAACAGAATATCAACTGACATCCTGCGGCGTTTATCGAGCACCCTGGCCCGCTGCCTGAGCGACCTGCCTCGTCGAGTTCACACCGACGAGCGCGGATCCATCAGCATCGTGACGGTGTTTACGCTGCTGATGTTCACAATGATCCTGGTCATGATCGTCAACGTTGGCACTCACATTGACGACAAGCTGAAGATGCAGAATGCGTCAGACGCGGCAACGTACTCGGGCGGCGTCGTGCTGGCTCGTGGCATGAACGGGCTGGCGTTCACAAATCACCTGCTCTCTGACGTTTTCGCGATGACTGCCTTCCTTCGCGAAGGCAGGGATCGCAACGCCGAAAGTGTCATCACTCCGGTTCTTGATGCGTGGACTTTTGCGGGAGAGACGCTCGCCGGGGCGCCTTTCGATAAGTTGGCACAACTTGGCGCTGCGATCGTTGACAAGGTTCCCAAAGAGCAGGAAGCCGTCACGGCATATGGCGAGCTGACCGCTGCCGCATCTGAAATCAGCCTGCCCGTTTTCGAACACATTCTGGAACAACAGCTGATCGGCAATTTCCAGCGCAGCCTTCTGCAGACTGTGCCTCAACTGGCTCAGTCGGTCGCCGACGAAGTGGCCAGAAGACACGGATTACTCGGCCCCAGCAGTCAGACGGACTCGACACCAGCGGGAGACGTCTACGAACAACAACGCGGAAGCCAGCGAGCCGTCCTGTGGCGGACCAGTGTCCTGCCAGTTGCTCTGGGTGACGAATCGGCCCCACTGTCGCGAACACTGCCTGTCGTCGATCCCGATCCTTTTCAGAATGACTACCCTCAGCTTCTGGACGCGGATGTCTATCTGGAGATCGCCTTGCGACAACGACGCAACCTCGCACGGATGTTTCTCAACGACTGGAATTTCGACCGACTGCGACTCTTTAATATCGACGCGAAAATGTCGACCTACTTCCATCTCTGGCGAATCGCCACGTGCGGGCAACTGGAGCGATTACTCAACATCGATTACCCGGTCACTAACGTCCCGGTCATGCTGCGTTTTACAGACATCGACGCACCGATGGAGCAACTGATCAGTCGAGCGGAAAACCCGGACGAGAACACGCGACTGAGTCGCCGTCGTGACGACCATTTCCCCTGGGTAATGGAAAATCTGCGACAACTGATCGACCTGGACGGATACGTCGAAGACAACTTCCATTTTGTCGGCGTTACCTATCGTCGACACCGAAACGAACTCGGGCCGGGTCTGTTTATCAATCCACTCAGCACCAACTCAGATGCGCAGACTTTCTCGCAGATCTCGTTGTTTGTCCCCAGACCTCGCAAGCGATTGATTCACGTTGGTGATCCGGTTCCAGACGACGGATCAGGGACTGACGAGGTCAGCCTTGGCGGAACCTTCGGGTTCACGAGCCAGATTGAAGTCCCCAGAAATCGTCCGCCCGCGACTCAGCCTCCGGATAATAATTCACTGGAACGAGTTCTCCGCGAGCGATGGCTACTCGAGAATTATCCGACGAACTGGGATTTGCTCAATCAGAACTGGATGGTGCAACTGATTCCCGCAACTGCTCGGCGACTGCCTGAGATTCTGCAGACGAATCCTGGTGGTGACTTTGCCAATCTTCGACTTCCAAACTACGGAGAGACGGAGAACAACGTGCTCAAGCGAGCCAACACACATTGATCGGTAACTGACTGCGAATCGACGTCCTTTTGTTTTTGGAAACGACCACAAATGATGATCCACGGAAAACACGGTATGACACGGAAAGGATGCAGAGCTGACAGACTCTGTTCGTCTTCCGTGTCATTCCAGATGTTCCGTGGTTCTGGTCCTCCGTCACAGAACACTCACGCGACCCGACCTTCACGCGCCGGTCTGGCTCCGCTGGAACTGACTCTCAGCCTGCCAATCATGTTGTTCGTCATGGGGCTGATGATCATTGTCGGGACGACGGCTTCCTGGAAAATTCGCACGGTCACCAACTCGCGACAGGCTGTCTGGCGAACGATTGACCCGCGAGACGGTGACGCTGATCCCAACAGCCGAGGCTGGCCTGCGACTGCTCGCATGGAGATGGAAAGTGGCAGCACGCCAATCGATGCTGATCCGTACGCTGACCACGAAGTGGTGCGCGGTCAGCCGTTGACGGCCCCGTCCGGCGAAAGCCTCACCGTTCAGGAATCGCTGTTCAACATGCAGGCGGGATTAACGCTCGGGGTCGCCGAAATCGAACGACCGTTTCCAGTGATGGGCAACATGCCTCCGAGACAGATTCACCTGCTGCGTGAGCATCCGCTGCTGGGTGACCGCTGGCAGTTCCGTGAGATGGGCCTCGATTCAAATTCGCAGCGCCGTGTCCTGTTTCTCTACCCGGCTGACTATGAGCGAGCACTCAGCAGTGCCGTGCAGAGATTCCACGCAGCGGCGCTGGCCATCGTCCAGAATCCACTGAATCCCATTCTGGAAACGCTCGACAACGACGATGAACTGCGAAATCCTGTCCCTTCCGGACTGACTTATAGCCCTCCTTATGGGATCGGTCGTTCCCCCGACTATCACATTCCGGAGGGGCCTCTGCGAAGATTACTCCTGAACCCGGACAACGTCTGCTCGACAAACACAGCAGAGTTACAGACCACGCTGATTGATCCACTGGCCCGCGCGACGGAACAGGTACCTGATCGATTGACTCGCGATTTCCTGCGAATGTACCGAGGGCATCTCAGCCATATCGAGCGACTACTGGAGCTCTACGAAAACTCGGACACGCCGCCGGATGTGCAAGCGCAGATCGCTCCTTTCGTACCGGCGATGCGTCGCGACCAGCCCGTCCTGGAAGCTCGTATTTCTGAACTCGAAGACTTTCAACAGTCGCTATGATCTTCTCGTGGTGCGTGACAGGCCAGTGTCACATCGCTGCGAACTCCTCACTTTGTTCAGACATCAGCAGAGCAATTCGGCGTGCCAAACACTCAGCACAATTCGCCTATCAGTGAGCAATCGGTCGATGCATCGCCAACCGGCGATTCTGTTTCGATGGTGAACACAACGGCACGGCGAGTCTCC
Organism: Planctomycetota bacterium; assembly: GCA_027624335.1. Lineage (GTDB taxonomy): Bacteria > Planctomycetota > Planctomycetia > Planctomycetales > Planctomycetaceae > JABMPE01. The sequence continues at coordinate 315 of JAQBWV010000205.1, read as the reverse complement.
CAGCGGACGACAGACCTGATCGCCATTGCCATCGTCAGTGTTGGCGTTCTGACAGTCAGTGGCCGGCTCGCGGAGTGGTGGAACACTGATCCGGCAGACACTCTTTCTCCAGCAACTTCCGCAGCACAGATGGCAGGATCTGCGAAGGGCTGGGGATCGGGTGAGTCCGCAGTCCACCTCCTGGCGGGCGATGCACAAGTCCAGATGGAACGGCGAATTATCTTCGGCGATCAGTTCCGCGTAGACCGCATTCTGCGCGATCGTCTCGTCGAAATCCTTGAATCTCCGCCTGCCGCAAACCAGCCTGACCATCAG
>JAQBWV010000204.1 GCA_027624335.1 Planctomycetota bacterium | reverse complement strand
AACAGGTTCGGGCTACGAGGCCACTGTTTCGCTGAGAATTCACTCGACAGGCAAGCCATGGCCAACGCTACCCATCGGTTCATCGCTGGAAGTCAGCATCGACTGACGTCGTGCCTGGCGGAAACAACTTCACTTAGAAGCCACTGTCTTCGGCACTGATGGCGACGTTCTGTGCTTTGAATGCGACGTCCACGACGCTGACCTCGCTGTTGATTGTAAATCGTAGACGAGCACCGTCTGGAACGGGCTGATCTTCCTGCACGGACATTCCCCAGGCCAGCGTGCCTTGTTTTCCGAACGACGTGAATTCGGTATTGCTGAAAGCGTTGATCACGTTGCCATCGCCGTCGACAAGTTCCGGTACCTGCAACCCAATGCCTCCACCGTTGGCAACATCGCGGATATCCAGTTTGCTGCTCGCGGCGTTCACCCATTCCAATCGCCACGAGACGAATTCTTCATCGCCAAACTTCTCACGCTTTTCTTCCAGCTTCAACTGGTAGCCTGCGGCGATCAGTTCCGCATTGTCGATTTCTTTTCCCAGCAGTCCCTTCGCGTTGTCAACAATGATCTGTGACGAATTTTCGACGATGCGCAGCTTGACGATGCCTTCAGCCGCCGCGATTTCAGTGGCGGCCTGAGCCGGCGGATTGAAGGTCACCAGCACGCGACAACCATCGTCGGGATGTTTGATAAAGAAGTCGTCGCGATCGATCGATTCAAAACCACCTTGTCCGAAGTTGGCGACAACACGCACCGTCAGGTCTGAATCGTTGTTGTCTTTTGCGGAAGTGACAGACGCAAATCCGGCACCACTTGCCGATTTCGCTTGAGCACCGGAGATGTCCAGCACCAGTTCAATGGCTTTGGGCTTTTCATTGCCGTCATCATCAAGTTCGATGGATGTACTCATGCGAGCTGAAGTTTTGATAGTGAGACTCTCTGCCGGCTTCGTCGCATTCGGCGGCGCAGGCGGTTGACCAGAGCCGTCTCCAATAACGAGGTCGCCGCCAGAACCCATCGCTCCTCCGAGTCCGGCCATGGCACCCATCATCAGCATCGGCAACATCTCCTCAGCACTGGCGACAGCCCGCTCGATCGACTGCTGTGATACACGGGTTGATATGGTCGCCACGTTGCTCGAAGCGGAATTCTTTTGAGCGCGAATGATCGAATCCACAACGCCGGCAATCGGTGGAGGTACTGCGCCTTTGGCCAACGCCCACATTCCTTTAGCCTCGTTCATCAGATCTCCCAGAGACTCGCTGACTTCGGTTGCCGCTGCGTCGTCGACACAGAGCACCCGCACATCGAGTTCCAGCGAATCGGTCAACGAGATTCCCAGTGCAACGCCCAGCAGCTGATCTTTGAGAGCTGCTCCAAGGCGATCGAGCGCGTCGGAACCGGAACCTGCAGTCGGGATGGACTCCGTCAGTGAAAAGGGATCGTTCGGGACAAACGCGATTCCAACATGCCGGGAAGAGTCAAGGAAATCAAACTCGGGTCGCTTCACTGCATCCGCGCCCTGCGTGATAGCCAGGGTCAACGGTTCCTCATCGGCCAGAACGATGGTGCGTGAATCAGGCATGTAGACACACGGCATCTCACCTGCGGCCATCGCCCGGTAGTAGGTCTTGTCGTCGTGAGTTGCGGCCTCGAAGTCGTCCGTTCTTTCCACGACGACTTGCTGATCGAAGGGCACTCGAGTTCTGATGACCGCGACAAGTTTATCTGTCCCTGTCGCCAGCGCCGACGGATTCGCAGCGCCAACCATGGCCAGTTCAGCAGCACCATTGATGCTGATTGTCACGGAGTCGATATCGCCTGGCGACAGATGCAACTCGTCCTGCAACATCTGAAGTCCGCCCTTGATTTCAGGGGTTTCCTTCAATGCGGTGAGCATCGGAGAACTCCACAAATCACGAATTCTTAGATGCACGATGACTTCTGAATCGGCAGGCAGCCAGGCGAGATTGACTGCCGTACCGGCATCGGCAGTCGATCCGGTCGAGGCTGGCGAGCCGCCGGTTGATCGAGACGGCGGAGTTGTCGTCGCGACGGTCAGCGGGGGCGTCTGGGCGGGAGGCTGAATGATGGCCGAACTGGCGACAGCGCCGCGAGTATTACCCCCAGCCGCCGAATCAGCGGCACGCTGTTCGATGAGTGCAGCGATCATCTGCTGGCGCTCCTGGTCTCCGATGAGCCGAGCGATTGAAATTGCTTCGTGACGATGCTTCTCCAAAGCAACCCGCATTTCTCCCTGCACTGTTTCCAGAGCAAAGTCGACATCGATCCGATTGCCGGGGTGAAGTTCGAGTCCGACGGCACGCTGGAAATCAACCGCCGCGTCGCTGCTCAACCCAAGCTTCTGCTTCGCCAGTCCTCTGAAGTAGAAGACGCGTGGGTCGGTTGACCCATTGCTGACAGCAAGGTCAAGTACGGAGACGGCAACTTCGTCCTTGTCCGAAATGACCGCCGCTTTTCCATCGGCGTACAGTTGCTGCAACGCTCGGTCTTTGCGGAAAGACCCGGCGGCGATCTCGGACGACCGTCGCGCCAGACGGCGAAACGTCTCCAGCAACTGCCGGGCTGGTCCCTGAATCCTTTCCAGAGAACTCGGCACGTTGACTCGGGAAAGACCGCTGAATTCAAGTCTCGCTCCGGCTTCAAAGTCGATCTCAGCAGCTTCGATATTTCCACTGGCAAAGCGGCTAAGGCCACGAACGTAGTACGTTCGCGGGTCGCTGGTGCCATTGTCGATCACTACGGAGAGAACCGATTCCACCGAGTTGTAGTCTTTCGCAAAGTAGGCGGTGATCGCCTCGGCGTAGAGTTCCGAGGGCTTCTTCGCATCCTGAGCTTCAGCGAGGAAGCAGGTCATAAGACAGCAGCTCAACATCAATCCGGTCACGAGTCTGGACGACATGGCGTCGGCTCCGGCAAGTCGGGTCTCAAAGCAGTCACGGAATCTGCAGGACAACACAGGTTCCGCAGCAGTGGCATGATTCCCGTCGATTCTACCCATGCCTCCCGGCGCGAGCCAAGCAGCGAATCGAATCAGGCTGACGTTCCTGACAATCTGAGCCCGGCCCTGCCGACAGGAGAAACAATCCCGCGAGTGCCGATTCCACTGATTGCCTGCTCCAGGCAACGTGTGAGAGCAACCCCGTTCAGGATCGTGGAACTCGACTGCCGGAACTGCGCTGGGTCTGGTCAGGCCTGTCAACACCTTCAGCCGAGCGGCGGCGTCACTCGTCGTCGCTGTCCGTTTCGAGGTCATCTTTCAGACGCTCGTCGGCACGTTTGCGGCGTTTGCGAGTGCTTTTCTTGCGGCGTTTTTTTTCCGAGTCGCCGACGCCCTGGGTCCAGAATTCGAGCTGCTCGCGGATGCTGGCCTCGGAGCTGATCAGAATCGGCAGGCGGAGTTCCAGCTCGGGCGGGCGGATGTAGTCTGATGGAGCTTCCAGCCGGTTGACCTCGCGGGCGACGTCCTGCAGCCATTGCGGAATGTCGATTGCTGAACCGGCAGTGTCTTCCATGTAGGAATCGACTTCACGCCGGAGCCTGTCGAACTTCGCGTAAGCTTCCTTGTCGTCAATGTCAGGACGCATCGTCGGTTTGATCAATGCCAGCATTCGATTCACAGCCAGCGGCTTGGTAAATCGCTCGTTGATCCGGTCGGACACACCAGGCAGATGGACGCCATACTCCTGTTCGAGCTGCAACAGACTCGCGACATGCTGGTCAGCATCTTTGCGGGATTTGGTTTCCAGGATGTCTTCCAGCAGTGCCAGGGCATTCGGCTTTCCGGCCATCGCCAGGGAGTGATGCACAATGCTTTCAGGGATGCGTTCCCAGGCGTCGCGATCGTAAACCGCCTCGACACGCAGGAAATCGAGCAGGACGTAGAATTTGTCACCATAGTCGGACTGGGTGGTCGTCGTGTTGTACTCGAGGAAGCGATCAAATTTGTCGACGACTGACCCGTAAATAAGTTCCAGGATCTCCACCGCTTCATCGATGTCGATGTCGCCTGCTTCGACCGACTCGATCAACCGGCTGGGGTGAAGCGGATCGTCGTGCTCGGCGAGCTGTTCGAGGAACCACTCAACACCGTTGTGCAGGATGGTCCGCACATTTCCCAGAGTCAGAGACCGCGCGTGGAACAGCTCGTCACCAAAGACCTCGATAAATTCCATAACGTCTTCCCAGACGACGTCATGCCGCAACCCCTCGACTGCCGAAAGACGCATCGTCCGACTGTGGCGATACCACTGTTCTCGATAGTGCGTCAAGACATCGCCGACGAGCGATATCAGCTCCTCATCCGAATAATTGCCTCCGTTCCAGGTGTCTGATGACGCAACGATGCATTCGATCGTGTTCCGCAGGGCCGTGCGGAAAATGCGATCGAACTCTGTGACTGACATCTGATCTGGTCGGGTTTCCCGCTCCATACGATGAGCCAGCCTGACAACGTGCCAGGTTTCCCGGAACAGGCCTAGTCGAGGCAGCTGTTTCAGCAGAAACCGGATGTCCGTCTGAACGGTTCTGGCGACCAGAATCTGCGTCGGGTGCCCACCATTGTCGAGCGGAACGTACAGCAGCGGTTTGCGGGACAGCCTTTTGAACTGGTTGCTGAGCAGCTTGCCGACCAGGCCAACGTCACGGTGCATTACGGCCTGATAGAAGTCGATCATCTGCCGGTCTTCTTCGGGCAGAGCCACAGCGTCGCTTGATGACGGCAACAGGCAGAGCAGCCCGACTTCAGCGACTCGGCAATTGATATGCGTCGCGATGACCGTATTCAACAAGTAGAACTTGGTCTGCAGCTGAATGTCGTACTCGACGTTGGCATCGTGATCGCCGCCGGTTTCGTCGAGCTCCTGCTCCCAGATCGTGGTCATCAGCTTGAGCAGATCTTCCTGCAACGCGCGGACTCGTTTCGCCCAGGCAGTCAGCGTGTCGATCTGCTCCCCTGAAAGCCGCTGGCTGTCTTTGGTCTGTGAACTCTGAAACTCAGCCGCCAGCGACGCCGTTGCGATCTGCCAGAGCTGCGCCAACGCCATGATGAACTTGATGCGTGGCTCAAGCTCGCGGTTTAGAATCTCAAACTCAGTGTTTCCCGGTACCGTGCCACTGTCGAGGACTTCACCTTCGTTGCCGTCGTCGGTGCTGTCTTTGAAAACGATGCCTTCGTAGGCGGCCCCGAAGATGTTGTCTTCGTCCTCGTCTTCATCCAGCCACGCGTCACCGCGATCGATGTCCCAGTCTGCAAGGTCAGGTTCACGTCCTGCGTTCGAGGCTGGCGTGCCGCCAAAGGAATCCAGAGCGGGAACATCCCAATATTCACCGGCATTTGCTTCCAGAAAGTCAAACATCCGCCGGATCGAAGCCCAGTCCGACGGCAGTCGTAGAGTACCGTTATCTTCGGTCGTGACTCGATGCATCCAGTCGATCAGCAAGGCGTGAATCGAGTACTGCCCGGACTCGATGCCGACTTCGTCCGAGACGCTCAGCCATTGCACCAGCAAGGCCATTGCGGCCACATGATCGCCTCGGGACAGCAGCGTTTCGACGACGCAGGCGTACGACTTGGCCGATGTGAAACGGCTGACGTGCTTTCTCCAGAACATGATGTCGCCAGCGGCTTCGCCAGCAGCCCGCCATTCGCCCAGAGCGTCAGCGACGTGTCGCGCGGATTCGAGACTCTCGCCACCAAACACTTTGGGCAGGTCATCGATCACGTGCGCGGCAAACTGATCCCAATAAACTGCCAGCTTCTCGAACCGAGCCGAGAGATCGTCGACTCGATCTTTCTGACCTTGCGCTGCTGCTTCGCCGAGCGCTCGCGAAAATGCTCCGAAGATTCGTTCCATCAGATCGAGCAGAACTTCAACTCGCTGATCTGGAATGCTGTCTTCACGCGATTGGAACAGTGGGAAATTCCCCTGGAACCCCAGGATGTTCCACGGGTCGACAAACGCGCCACAATGAGTCGCTCGTTCAATCAAACCTTCAGCTTCACGCAGCAGCGTGTCAGCAAGTTCGATGTCATTGCGCTCAATGGCCCCGATCGTGGAGGTGATTCTCCATTGCACCTCGCACTCAAACCTCGCTGCCGCCGAGGGGATGATCGCCGCCTGCTCCCTGGCAGCTTCAGGGTAGCCCATTCGCGCATAGATGCTGGATAGGTGACGGTATTGAACCTGGCGTGCTCCAAAATGGGCGAGGTGTAGATTCAAAGCCTGTCGCACGTGGCCGAATGGCTGCTGAGTTGTCTTCGCATCTTTGATGAGCCTCTTGGCGCGTGCTCCTTTCTGAGAAGCCATCAGACGTGCATAAAAGTCGTCGCGCTGCCGAGCCACAATGGGCAGCATCGAAGTCAGTGTGATCGTCGAATCATGACAGGCCGGCCCGTCGCCGCTGATGGCTGAGGCCATCAGAATGGTGCCGCACAGCACAGCTCCCGCATCGAAGATCGCCTCGTTCTGATTCTTCTGGCAGCTAACCCAGTCCAGCAGCGCGTCGAAAATAATCTTCCGGATGACAAACCGTCGATAATTACCTTTGTTGTCGATCAGGTGAGGGTCCCATTCCCCAAACAGATAATTCGTACGTTTATAAACTGGGTGATCGTGGTCGTATGCCCGCACGTCGAGAGCCAGTTCACTGAGTTTTGTCAGGTCGAAATGCGCACCAGTCAGGACGTCTGCCGGAGTTCCGCGGAGCATCTCCAGCGCGGTTTCAATCACAGGCTGATGCGCCCCGCTGGTGACGCCGACACCTTCGATATACAAAGGCAACGGTCGGAACCTTTCGTGGTCGTATGGCATCATCTTCCGCCCGTTTTCCAGTACGGGTACCGGTCGATATCCCAGAAAGTCGTTCAGTTGGTCGAGTGCGCCATTGACGATCCGCGCTTCGTCATCCCACGGACCACCTTGTTCCAGAACGGCTTCGAAACAGCGGCCAAGGAACAGCGGATTGAGGAAATCTTCCGCCTTGAGGTGAAACAGCAGGTCGGCGTGATGCTGCAGATAAGCCGGCAGCAGAGAGTCGAGCGTGACTTTCAGCACCGCCGCAGCCTGAGCGGCATCGCTGAAAGCGGGAGACGATCCGGCCAGTTGCTCAAGTCGCTTGCTGAGCGCAATCCGCAGAGGCTCCCAGGATGTTTCGAAGCCACAGTGGACGGCCAGACTGTTCAGCTGGCGAAGAAAATCGACGTCGGATTTTCCGTTCGAGAAATTCAGATACCCCAGAACCTTCGTGTATGCGTCGTCCAGTTCGGGCGGCGAAGAGGTTCCCGGATTTTTCCGTTGTGCCATTCTCTGTAGCCTTGTCCACCAGCAAACCTGGCACTCAGATCGCAACCAGGCGTTGATTGTCTCAGTCGTCCGCAGGACTCAAGTGAAACAGGCCGGAACCACAACCTGGCGAAAATATACAACCTGCCACGAGGTGCGATCGTCGTCTGACCAGACACCTGACAGCCAGTTATTCCGCGAGGCATTCGCCGTTCGCGGCAGAATCACCAGAGCATCGTGGGATTGTGGACAGTTACCAACGGTCCGGCAAGTATCATTCCACCAGCGGTCCGCTCAGAGGATTCAGGTTTCCGGTTGCTGCGCTCGTGTCGCGCGACAGGGCCGTCTGCTCCTTGCATTGCTGGAGTGGCAGTTCCAGAATGCCATTCGGATCCGTGCCGTCGATTCAGAAGAACGCGCCGGAGGCCGATCTGGAATTTCCATCCGCACTTCGATGCCCGTTCAGGCGGGGTCGCATTCAAGGAGCGTTTCTGATGAGCCGAGTTGTTGCATACCTGTTGGCTGCGGCCATCCTGCCTGGAGCAGCTTTCGTAATTGCTGCTGACAAGGAAACCGGAACAGACGATGCGAAGAAGGCTGCGCGTCGCGTGTTCATTTCTCCGGACGATGCGGGAGATGACTACCCGTTGCAGGGTGAGTACTCCGGGACGATCAAATCCGGCGACAGCGAAATGAAGCTCGGTGTCCAGGTCATTGCTCTGGGTGATGCGACCTTTCGAGCTGTCGCCTATCCTGGCGGGCTGCCTGGCGACGGCTGGAACAAAGAACTTCTCAAGTATCAGGCGGAAGCGAAACGGGAAGGCGATGTCGTTCGGTTTTCACTGCTCGGGCAGGGGGGCGGTGAACTTACCAGTGGCGGCATCAAGATCACAAACAAGGAGAACGTTGTAATCGGCGACCTTCCCAAAGTTGTTCGCAAGAGCCCGACACTCGGCCAGACAGCGCCCTCAGGAGCCAGCATTCTCTTCGACGGTTCAACCGCAGACCACTTCAAAGGCGGTCGCCTGTCGGACGACAAGCTTCTGATGGAGGGAGTGACCTCGAATGAACTGTTCGGCAGTTTCAAACTGCACCTGGAATTCCGGCTTCCGTTTCAGCCGTATGATCGTGGGCAGGGTCGAGGAAACAGCGGATGTTACATGCAGGGCCGTTACGAAACTCAGATCCTGGACTCCTTCGGACTGGAAGGAAAACACAACGAGTGCGGCGGCGTTTACACCATCAGCGACCCTGCTGTGAATATGTGCTTCCCGCCCTTAACCTGGCAGACGTACGACGTCGACTACACCGCGGCCACTTACGACGAAGCCGGCAAGAAGGTAAAGCACGCTCGGATCACCGTCCTGCATAACGGAGTCAAGGTGCATGACAATCTCGAACTGGACCATGCCACGACTGCCCATCCGGTGAAGGAAGGCCCCGAACCGGGACCGATTTATCTGCAGAACCATGGCAATCCGGTTCGATTTCGCAACATCTGGGTTGTGCCGATCGGATCACGCTGATCGTCGGCTTGCAGCAATCCTGTTCTGGATTCTGACTCCTGGCTGAACTGTCATTCCTGGCTGGATCATCAAAGCTGATTCGCCCGAACAGGCATCGCATGACTGAGAGTGTTTCTGAGACGTTACACGGCAAGGCCTCAACGCCACAGTTGCTGGTGAGCGTGCAATCGACAACTGAAGCCACAGCCGCGGTCACCGGTGGATGCGAAATTCTCGATGTCAAGGACCCGTCGCGAGGGTCACTCGGCATGGCGGCGGTGAGCGTTATCGAAGATGTCCTGGGACTGGGACTCTCGGTCGGAGTTCCAGTCAGTGCAGCACTGGGCGAAGTTTGTGATTGGGCTTCCGATTCGTCATTCCACGGTGGTGACGGTCAACCTACGGCGGCGCTGTCACATTTGTCGTTCACCAAAATTGGACTCGCCAATCTTATTCACGAAAAAAACTGGAGCACTCGCTGGCAGGACACGATGTCGTTCCTGGCACAGCTGCTGTCTCCAGCGGCTGACGGTCCCCGTCGACAATGGGTGGCGGTTATCTATGCTGACTGGCAGCAGGCGGCGGCTCCGTCACCGGACGAAGTTGTCGATCACGTTCTGTCCTGCGGTTCATCGACGGAGAACCAGATCGCAGGAGTGCTGGTCGACACATGGTCGAAGAAGTCAGGTCGATTACTGGACAGCATGACCGTCGAACAACTTCGAAAGCTCGGAGAGCGCGTTCGGAAATCAAACCGGTTTTTCGCAATCGCCGGTCGATTGCAGACTCACACTCTCGACGCTCTCGTCCCCGTCCACCCGGACATTATCGCTGTTCGATCAGCCGTCTGCCGTGGCGAAGTTCGAACGTCGGTTGTCGATGCTGAAGCCGTCAGGCAACTCAGGACCGAGATCAACAACACGTTTGCAGCGGACGCGACTGCGAAACGATCGCCTGAAAACGGATCGGCATGCAGCGGGTTGCCCGTCGGAGCGGCACATGACCAGTTCTGAACAACCGACGGAAGCGCCCTCATTAAGCATCTTTCGAGATCGTTCTTTCTGGGGACTGACGATCAGTCAGTTGCTTGGCGCATTCAACGACAACCTGTTTAAGCAGCTGGTTCTATTGCTGTGTCTGGAAAAAGCGACCGCAGCCGCCTTCGCTTCCAGTAATAGTGTCTCTGACCGCTACCAGCCGGTCGCGATGGCGGTGTTTGCAATTCCGTGGATTCTATTTTCAGGCCTCTCGGGTTTCCTGGCGGACAAATTCAGCAAGTGCCGAATCGTCGTGTTCTGTAAGACGCTTGAAATTGTCGTCATGGGCTGTGGGTTGGTCGCATTCCTGTCCGGTCAATTATGGGCTCTGTTTGTGGTGCTGTTTCTGATGAGCGTTCAAAGCACCATTTTTGGACCCGCCAAGTTTGGAATTCTTCCCGAACGATTTCGGGCTGAAGACCTGCCGAGGATCAACGGCATCTTTCAGATGACGACGTTTCTGGCAATCATTCTAGGATTTTCGTCGGCAGGCATACTGAAAGACCTGATGCCCGGACAGCAGGGACTCGCCCTGGTCAGCGTCGTCTCTATCGCACTGGCGATCGTCGGCACGGGCGCGGCATGTCTTGTCCGACCGACGCCGGTCGCTAAGCCGGATCTCAAGCTGAGCTGGCGGGCAGTGGGTATCGATGGCGAGAACTGGCGATTGATCCAGGAGAATCGTTTCCTGCTGGGAGTCCTGCTGGTTTCGTCGCTGTTCTGGTTTACCGGTGGTGTCGTTCAGCCGGCCGTCAACAGTCTGGGAACGATTGACCTGGGTCTCAGCAATGCGCGAACGAGTATCCTGCAGGCCTGCATGGGGATGGGGATTGCCTTCGGCTGTCTGCTGTCAGGTCGACTGTCGAGGCGACGAATCCGCTTCGGCCTCGTCAGAGCCGGAACATGGGGAATGGCCATCGGTCTGCCCGCACTGACAGTCGTGTCGTATCTCCAGCCAAACCTTCAGGGAGTCGCTGAACAAGCGGCAACGGTCGGTGCGGAAGCGTCAGGCAATCTGCTCTTCGATGCGACGGGAACAGAGTGGTTCGCCCGAGTTTGTCTGATCTGGCTGGGAGCCAGTGCCGGATTCTTCGTGGTCCCGTTGCAGGTCGTCCTGCAAAGCGTGCCGCCCGAGTCTCAAAAAGGGCGGATGATTGGCACGATGAACCTGATCAACTGGTGCGGAATCCTGCTGTCCGCAGTGTTCTACGGACTCTTCGAGGTTCTGCGTTCGCAGCTGAATTCGCGTGCTGGTTTCGACCTGCACTCCGCCACGGTTTTCTCGGCGCTGGCGGTTATCGCAGGACTCGTGGCGATCTTTTACCGCCCGGACGATATCGACCTGAGCAGCCCTGCCAACGACTCCGTCAGGCAGGATCGCAGCGCCGGCAGACCACAACTGGCAGAATGAACTGCGGAATGACACGGCAGAAGTGTTTTCCTTTCCGTGTGTTCCTCGATCATCTCCCCGACATCAACCCAGTCGTCCGAACTGCTTATCGAGTTCCGTCTGACTGAGTACCAGCGCTGTGGGGCGACCGTGCGGACAATGGTGAGCGTCGTCACACAGGTGACGCTGAGTGAGCAGGCTGTCGATCTCTTCGACGGACAGTCGCTGCCCGGATTTGATCGCCGCTTTGCA
>JAQBWV010000203.1 GCA_027624335.1 Planctomycetota bacterium | reverse complement strand
CAACCGCCGCCTCGAGTTCGTGTACTCCTGATCCAAATTGTCATCGAATTCCAGCCTGCGGAAATCGGCGTTCATCATGTTTATAAAGTGATCTCTCAGCGGAGTATTCGTTCCTGGCCAGCCAGAAGTTGGTCTCTAATAGACGACCTCTGGCGGCGATTTGCTATAGGAACGCTGTCGCTTGGGTTATCCACGCCGATCGCTGCTGAGCAACCAGAGTCCAGCATTAATCCGTTTGAAACGGCTCTGCAGACAAGCCCGACTGACCTGTTGTTTCCGTTTTCTGTCCGAGCAGAGAACTCGGGGATTACCGGTCCAATTATTCCAGATCCTCGTCGAATTCAGCCGAATCGACCGACAGTCGAAAGGCCGCTGCAGCGAGACATCGAGCAGCACCTTCAACGGGATTCTGGACGAACTGTTTGGGAGTGGCAGCACCTGACTGGCGACTGGAGCGGCCTGCGTCCGGCACTGGGCGAGCGAGGATTCAATCTTGAATCCTCACTGACCGTCGATGTCTCGCGAAACTTCCGGGGCGGACTCAACTCATCCCGCACGATCGCCCGGCAACTGTTCGACGTAAATGCCACAGTCTTCACCGAACCTTTGGGAGGCTGGGAAGGCGGGACATTCTTCGTGGATTATCAGTATCAGTCCGGCCCTTTTGGTGGAATACTCACGGGCGATTTTCAGGGCTTTGCGAATAACGGGACCGACGGCATTTCTCAGATCGCACAGCTCTGGTTCGAACAATTATTTCTGGATGAGACCTGGCGTGTACGGCTTGGAAAAGTCGATGCCAACTCTCAGTTTGCTTTTGTCGAACACGGTGGTGAGTTTCTGAATTCTTCCATGGGATTCAGCCCGACGATTTTCGTGTTTCCCAGTTATCCGGATCCGGCCAGCAGTGTGACTGTGTTCTGGACTCCGACGGATGAGTTCTATGCCGGCGCTGGCATCTTCGACGGAGATGCCAATCGAGGGGTCCGCACCGGTCTCCACGGACCATTGAGGCTGGTGACGGCATCGACCAGCGTGTTTGTTGTCGGCGAATCAGGACTCCGCTGGGGCACAGAGCCAACTGAACTGCAAGGACGACTGGGTCTGGGATTCTGGCATCACACGGGAGTCTTTGACCGTTTTGATGGGGCACATCAGGCAGGCACATCGGGATTCTATGGCATTTTCGACCAGCAACTCGTCTGGGAGATTCCTGAAGACCCGGAAGACAACCAGGGACTCGCGATGTTCCTGCAGATCGGTACGGCCGACAAGTCCGTCAGTGATGTCGATCTGCATCTCGGGGCAGGCCTGGTCTGGCATGGCCTGATTCCCATGCGGGACTTCGACGGGTTGGGACTCGGGTTTTCCTATGTCCGATTCAGCTCGGAGCCCGGGACGAATTTCTCAACGAATGGTGAACTGGCAACTGAACTGTTTTATAAGATGCAGTGGGTTCCGTGGTGCTACACCACGTTCGATCTGCAGCACATTCATGACTCCGGAGGGGATGCCAGCCTCTCGGACGCGCTGGTCGGTACCATTCGCGCAGGCTTCCTCTTTTGAACCTGACTTCGTGGAGACATCATGAGTGAACCGTCAACAGTTGATACTCCATCTCGTATGAAGACACTGATCCGGAGGGCCAGAAGTCTGTTGTTATTGACGGTTGTGGTCGTTGTTGGTGTCGTCGTAATGCAGAATACCGAGCAGGATCATGTTCGAGTGTTGTCGATGACGATTCAGATGCCCAAAGCCGGACTGCTGGCCGGAACGCTTCTGACCGGCTTCGTACTGGGGCTACTCTGGAGCCAGCGATTTCGAAAGTGACACTCGTGCTGCCTGGTGAAACTGTCTGACGATGTGACAACGAGATTCAACCATTGAACTGGGAGATTCGCCGTCATTCCTGACGCATCTCACCGAATATCCTGGAAACCGCGTGTCGTTGGCAGGCTTTCCAACCCATGGTGAGGGCGCTACAATGCCTCGTCCGGTCAGGGAGCGACTGGTGGCGGATCAAATGGATTCGAATCGAGACAGTGCTGAATTCTCTGTATGGGAAGATTGAAATGGCTAAATCTGCGAAGAAACTGAAGAAGGCGAACCACGGCAAGCGTCCTGCAAGTGCGAAAGCTCGCAAGGCCAAACGTCGGCATATCAAGACGTAGTCGCTATTCCTTACCGGAAACAATTAAACGAGCGTCCGTCGCATTGAAGGACGCTCGTTTTTTGTATCGGCCGGCCAAGGCTTTGATTTCAAGTGCAATCAGACTCACGCTGTCATGCAAACTCTATCCGAATCCCCCATGTATCCTGCTTTCGCTCACTGATGCACGCGGAGCAAGAGGACCGATCTGGTATTAAAGTTGGCTCCTTCGTCTTCTGCAGCTTCAGACAATGGGGGCCTGGTCTCTAGAATCCCTGGATGCCGGGCATCGATCGTCGGATAATCGTTCTGTGCAGCCGATGCGGCAATGACGGGAAACTCTCGGCAGGCAGAGCGACTGGCCGGTGGTGTTCTAATTCTCGAAGCAAACATGGCGGCAACTGTCGCGGGAACGGCCTGTGTACGTGTACGACGTCGATGAAGTATGGAACCGGGCCTTTGGTGTCACGGTCGCGTTCGCTCCCGGAATACGTTTTCCGGTAGGGTTAGGCATGATCGGAGATACGAGCGTTTCGCCAGACATTGTTCCCGGTCGGGATGCATGTGTCGGAACGACAACTGACTTTCAACGGCGAGAATCAGCATGACGCATTTTCTCGAGAAGAAGGACCCCTGGGGGAACGGAATGGGCCTTTGGGGGCTCGTTCTCCTTGCCTGTGCGCTGCCGCCAGCGCTGTGGGCTCTGTCGGGTGTTCGACTCGATAATGATATTCGCAAGTGGATTCCTGAGGCGGACCCAAGCGCTCAGACACTGACCTGGTATCAGGAGAAGTTTCCACACAGCGAGAGCATCCTCGTCACGTGGGAGGGAAGCACGCTCAACGACCCCAGGACACAATGGCTGGCAGATCGATTGGCTGGCGTTCCTGATGAAGACGGCGTTCGACATGGTGGCCTGAGGCATGTTGAGCGCGTTCTCACTCCTCAAAGTGTCTTGCGACTGATCGAAGCCGACGGTGTCCCACACGACGAGGCTCTGCAGCGCCTGCAGGGGGTTCTCGTCGGAACAGGTCCGCTGAAGTTGCGACTGACAGAGTTGGGTCAGGAGCGGCAGAAGTCGACGCTGAAAACTTTGCAGGATCGTGTCCGTGAGGAACTCAGCATCGAACTCGAATTTCTGGGCCCCGTCACAGACTGGGTTCCTGAGAAATCGATTGACGAGTATCCCCTTGCGAAAGCGATTGTCGTCGCGGAGGAAGAGCCCGAACCTTTCGAGAGTCTGCCGGAACATCACGTTCAGCTTCGCTGGGCTGACATGTCACCGGGTGCGGAGACGACTCGCAGAATTATTGAAATTGCAAACGCGGTCGCGGTTGACGGTGATTCTTCGGATGCTGGTGAAGCTGCCAGTTTGAAACTGATTGACGAAGCTTTCTTCACACCTGGCTCGCCATTGACGGTGGCCGTGGTGTTGAATGAAGCCGGAGAATCCGACAAGAAAGGCGCGATCACAGAACTGCGTCGCATCGCGTCGGAGGTCGGGATTCCCTCCGAGGGACTACATCTGGGCGGTCGCCCTGTTGCTGGACGGGCTTTGAACGAATCTATCAAAAACGCAGCCTGGAATCGCGACTTTCCTCTCTGGAACCTGCCAGGTCGCTCCATCATTCTATTTTCTGGAACGATCGGGATCATTCTGGCATTCGTCATGCTGCGGAGCGCCGTGCTTGCCATGCTGGTGCTGTTTATTTCGTACTACACCGTTCTATTGACCGTCGCTGTTGTTCCGGCAACAGGCGGCAGTATGAATATGGTGCTTGTCGTGATGCCAACGCTGCTGTTGGTGCTCACGATGTCAGGCGCAATTCACGTTGCCAGCTACTGGCGATTCGCGGCAAAAACAGATCTCGCGTCGGCGCCGATAGTGGCGGCAAAACTCGCCGCGCGACCATGTGCTCTGGCGAGTCTGACAACGGCGTTCGGACTGCTTTCACTGGCGACAAGTCCCCTGGCTCCCGTTGCTCATTTCGGCATATATTCGGCGCTCGGCTGCTTCGTGGGCCTGGGAGTGATTCTGTACGCGCTTCCGGCGCTGTTGCAGTTCGTGCCCGAGAAGGCGGCACGCCCGAAACGCACGCTTCCCGATGTCTGGCAGCCGTTTGGCAGATTCATCATGGAGCATTCCAGAGCAGTCGTGATCGCCTGCCTGTTGCTGTTCGCAGTTTGCTCCGCCGGACTCACTCAGTTTGGCACGGAAACCAAAGTGATTCGGTTCTTCCCGGAAACGGCTCAGGTCGTCAAGGATTATCAGTTCCTTGAACAGAATACTGGCGGCATCATCCCGGTCGATGTGGTGATCAGGTTTGCCGAAACTGAGCGTGCGCCAGTTGAAGGTGGGCTGTTGTTTGCCGAACGTCAGGAAATGGTTCGGCGAATTCAGCAGAGTCTGGTTGCCCAGCACAGCGACATTACCGGAGCGATTTCGCTGGCGACTTTTCGCCCGGCTGAAACTGACGAAGAACTGCAGCGAAAGGCAGAGAATCCGATTCGACGACGAATCGATAGTCAGACGGAGAAAAAAGTTCTGGAAAGCTCCGCAGCCGGCAGTTTCATCACAATGGCAGAAGAGAATCGCACTGCTGGCGACGTGACGCTGTGCGAGACTGGTGACGAGCTTTGGCGGATCACCGCCCAGGTAAACATCATGACCGACGTGAACTATGCCGTTCTGCTGTCGGAAATCGGAGCCATCGTTCAGCAGGAAACCAGCAAGCGTGGAGGCGCCAACCATGTCGTTACGGGGATGGTGCCGTTGTTCCTGGAAACTCAGAACGCGGTGCTCACCAGTCTGATTAAGAGTTTCATTCTGGCTTTTGTGATCATCGGAGCTTTGATTTCACTGGTGCTGAGAAGTTTTCGGGCCGGTCTGGCGACAATGTTGCCCAACGTGCTCCCCATCAGCTCAGTATTTGGTGCGATCTCGTGGTTTCATATTAAAGTTGACATCGGAACGATGATTACCGCGTCAGTCGCGCTGGGAATCGCGGTGGATGGAACCCTGCATCTACTGACATGGTTCCGCGACGGGCTTCGTCGAGGATTGGATCGTCATGAAGCGGTTGTTGCTGCGCTGGGACATTGTGGTCCCGCATTGTTTCAGACCAGCGTTGCGGTGGGTGTCGGCATGGTGGTTCTGTTGCCGGCAGAGCTTACATTGATCAGCCGCTTTGGCTGGTTGATGGCGGCGATGATCGCGACGGCGCTGTTTGCTGACCTCGTGCTTCTACCGGCGATGCTGGCTGGCTGGCTGGGCAAGACAATTGCCGACACGGATCGCAAGACTCAGGATGCCCTTGAGACCGCTGCGGGCGCGACGTCGGAAAGCGCGGTTTCACGCAACATTTCGAATCCGGCATTCCCGAAGTCGTCCCCGCCATCGCCACATGTTTTGAAGCCTGAGGCACGCCTGGAATCAAGCTCCGGCGACGCTCTGGCTGAATGAAGTCATGCCTCAGGAGCCGTGAAGCGGAACGCGCTCTGCGATACCGTGTCTATCACCTGATGCACGATTGATAACTCCGCCACTCCAATACTGACAGGACGTTTCTGAGCGTCTTGTTCCGCCTTGCCCGAGTGTCGCGTTGAGTTATCCTTCGAGTCGTGTCCTGAGCTGGCGGTCATGCGACTCTTCCTGACGTGAAATCATCACGATATGTCGATCACTTTTTCCGATTGTGCAGAGACAGTGCAGGAGCTGCATAAACTCCTTGGCGAGCTGGAGCAGCAATGTTCGGCTCTGCACGTTGAGCGCCTCGGCAGTTTTGAGTGGTATCAACTGCTTGAGCAGAAATTGTTGCCTCAGCTGGGCGACGATGCATTTCTTGTGGCGGCCGTCGTTGGCGGAACGAATATTGGCAAGAGCGTGCTGTTCAATCATCTGGCCGGTTCGCGGGCCAGTGCGACCAGTCCGCTGGCGTCAGGGACGAAACACGTTACCTGTCTCGTGCCGCATGGCTTTGAGGACGCGCACGATCTCAGTTCCATATTTCCCGGATTCGAACTCAAGGAGTGGTCGGATTCAGAACAGGCTCTGGATGAATCCGACTCTGATTGGTTGTTCTGGCAGCATAGCGATTCGTTGCCGGACAACCTGCTGATTCTTGACACTCCCGATATTGATAGCGATGCCCGTGTCAATTGGGACCGTGCCGACAAGATTCGGAGATCGGCTGATGTTCTGATCGCCGTTCTGACTCAGCAGAAGTACAACGACGCAGCCGTCAAGGAGTTCTTCCGTCGAGCTGCCGCTGAAGACAAGTTTGTGCTGGCCGTGTTTAACCAGGTACATCTGCCGGACGACGAGCCGTTCTGGCCACTCTGGATGAACACGTTCAGCGCAGAGACAGGCGTCAATCCCGCATTTCTCTATCTGGCGCCGCACGATCGGCAGGCAGCCGAATCCAACCAGCTCGAGTTCTTTGAACGCCTGTGGCCGATACCCTCGGACAGCACTTCCCCGGCGGCAGGGGCAAGCGAAACCAATGCGATCGCCCCTTCATTAACCCAAAGCCACCAGGCGGGACGTCGGTTACGTGACGATCTCGCCATGCTGCGGTTTGGCGAGATTAAATTGCGAACTCTCCGGAGCGCGCTTGATCTGATCCTGACCACGACAGGCGTTCCGAATTATCTGCATCGCGTTAAGAAACGTTCCGACGAATTCCGCTCGGCGTCCGAGTTGCTGTCAACGCACAAGCTCGCAGAGATCGACAACTGGCCGATGCTGCGAAATGGGTTGATCGTCGACAATGTCCGGTTGTGGTGGCAGAGTCAACGTGACGGTTGGTCTGCGAAAGTTCACAGCTTCTACAATCAGATCGGCAGCGGGATCACTCGCGGCTGGCGTTTCGTCGACGAACAGTTACGAGGCCCTCAGACCGCGCCGATGGAAGCGTATCGCGCTCGTGAGTGGGAGGCTGTGCTGGACGCGGTGGACGAAGTTTACAAGCGGCTCCACTGGTTCAAGGAGTTGGGGAATCCGTTGCTGCAGCCCCGGTTAGAAGCTTTACTTGGTGCCATAACTCGGCAGGAACTGCTGGATCAGATTCGCAGTGAACACGAGGCCGCCGACCTTGACGCTCAGCTTCAGGAACTCGTGAAATCAGAGTTGAACAAGTTTCGAAATGAAAGCCCGGAGTGGTATCGCTCGCTGAGGCAACTTGACGCTGTCGCCGCCGCGGCAAGGCCAGCGGTGTCGATCGCATTGTTCGTAACTGGCTTCGGCCCGGTCGGTAACGCTGTCGGTCATCTGGCAGCCGAAACCGCAGTGACTTCGGTTGTGTCTGTGGCCGGTGACGTTGCGGCAGGAGGCGTGACGGCGGCTGTCGGTGAAACCTGGATCAGTAATACGGCGTCTTCCGGGGCCGCCTGGCTGGAAGCTCGATTTCGTCGGATTCACGAGCAATTCATTGCTCAGCGTGCTGCGTGGTTAGCGGAACTTCTACAGAAATACCTGCTGGGTTCCTTGCCGGAAGAACTTGCCAGCGCAGCGATGATCTCTGAGTCACCAGCATTTCAGAAGATTACGGAAGTTGTGGAGACCCTTCGCACAGAACTGACTTTCCTCGTCGCCGGGAAGGCGTCGCCGATCGACGATGTACAGATCGACGATGTGGAGAGCAGTGGCAAATTGTCGAGCGACGATGCAACGACGCAGGCATCGTGACTCGCATGTTTCTTGATAACGGTTTTGTTCCGGGTGGCATCGCCGTTTAGTCAGTAGGTCGGACGTCCTTTACTCAACTGATAGCACAGTCGTGTGCTTCGGCAGCCAAATCAGGGTTTGAATGATCTATGTCTGACGCAGAACTCGCTCAACTGGAATTGTTTGCTCAGATCGACGAGCTGGTGCGACGACTGCATCAATGGTCGCAGGGTGAGTCATCGTGGGAACCACTCAATCAGTCCAGGGCTCTCGTCCGAAGATTGCTGACTCGGCTCGAGACGCTTCGTGTTCGACTTGAAGCTCCACTTTTAGTGGCCACGTTCGGTGGAACCGGAACGGGAAAGAGTTCTCTGGTGAACGCACTCGTCGGAACGGAGTGCACAGCGGTGGGACGCGAACGGCCGACAACGAGTCGGCCCGTACTGATTGCACAGTCCGGTATTGAGTTGCAGCCTCTCAATCTGCCTCTGGACAACTTCGAGATCGTGCGTGTGGAGTCGCCCGTTCTGCGGGATATTGTCATGATCGACTGTCCCGATCCTGATTCGAACGATGCCACAGCGTCTGGTGGAAATCTTGAGATACTTCGTCGCGTTCTTCCGCACTGCGATGTGCTCCTTTATGTCTCAACACAGCAGAAGTACCGGTCGGCGCGGATTCTGGACGAGCTGGATGTTGCAGCGACAGGCTGTCG
This sequence comes from Planctomycetota bacterium, assembly GCA_027624335.1. GTDB lineage: Bacteria > Planctomycetota > Planctomycetia > Planctomycetales > Planctomycetaceae > JABMPE01. The sequence goes on along the minus strand of JAQBWV010000203.1, from coordinate 3,009 downwards.
ACTGATCTTCGTGCAGACACACGCGGAGACGGACGAGGACATTCGCTCCGATTGGCGAAAGTCGCTGGATGAGAGGTACGAAGTCCCGGACGTGTTCTTTGTGGATTCGGTGCAGGCGCTGTCTGAGCAACAGTCGGGGCGACGACCAGGTGGTGACTTCGCAAAGCTTCAGGACTTGTTGACAACCAGGCTCGCGGCGGTCCAGCGACTTCAGATCAGACGTGCAAATCTGCTTGATTTGACGTCAGCGACGCTGGCGAAGTGTCGCCAGCAGCTCGGCCAGTTCGATCCGGCGCTCGCCGCTCTGGAAGAGACGCTGACAACTCATCGCCAGAAACTGACTCGCGAAATGAGTCGGGAATTGAAATCCCAGCTCAGTGCCTGCAGTCATCTCTGGGAGCAGAGAATCCTGACCGAAGTCACAACGCTGTGGGGAGCCAGTCCGTTTTCGGCACTGCTCAGAGTTCACAGCGGATTGGGATCGTTATTAGCTTCGGCGAGTCTGTACCGCGCTCGTAGTGGCGTGCAATTGGCCCTGATTGGAGCCATGCAGGGAACTCGCTGGCTGACGGCAAAACAGAAACAACGAAACGCCGAAGGCCGTTTTGAAGAGCTGGCGACGCTGGGTGTCGATGAGAATCTTGTGCGGGAAGCTCGGTTGTTGATAGGAGGGCATCTGGTCGACACGAGACTTGATGTGGCACTGGTCGAGCCGAGACCCGGTGAGAACGCACGGCTGGAAACGGCACGCTTCGAATCAGGATTTCTTGAGAACGCTCAGCAACGGATCGACGCCGCGATTGAACGACTCGCGAAACGCAACTCGGGACTTCTAGCGCGAGCCTGGTACGAACTGCTGCTGATAACCTTCGTGGCTTACGTTCTTTTCCGGGCCGGAAGAAACTTCTTCTGGGATACGTTTATTGATTCAACCGTGAAGGTATTGCCCATTGACTTCTATGTTTCGGCCGGGCTGTTCTTCGCGTTGTGGTCAGTGATTCTAGTGATGAGTTTCTGCCGACGGTTGAAGCGTGGATTGATCAGCGAAATCACGGCGATGGCGGACACGATGGCTGAGCAGAAACTAACGGGCGGACTGTTTCCGGATCTGGATGCTGCGCTCCTGAATCTTCACAGCGACCGTCGCCGTCTGGATGAGATGAGCGAAGCGTGTCAGCAGCTTCGCGGCGATGTCGCGACATCGTCGGACCTCGGATCGACGCGGCAGTTGAATGCCGAGACCTTTGTGGCAACGCCATAGGTCGGCGTTCCATGGGCCGCCATTCCCTTGTGTAGTGGCGACGTTCAACAACTTCCGAGTACGCTGCAGAACTGATTGTCCCGATTCGACTAAGGAGTTCTGCATGACTCTGGCTGAGACTTCCGGAGGACTGACAACGCTGGATGCCGCTGCCCTGGGGTTGTACCTGGCGGTCATGCTGTTCATGGGTTTCTGGATTGCCCGTAAGAACGCGTCGACGGATGACTTCTTTCTAGGCGGTCGCGATCTGCCGGCGTGGGCTGTCGGCATCAGCCTCATCGCGTCGCTGCTGTCGACGATCACGTACCTGGGCATGCCCGGAGAAATGTTTCGCACCGGGATCGGCTTTCTGACTCGTCAGCTCGGGCTGCCGCTTGTTCTGCTGATCGTGTGGTTCGTCTGGTTGCCCTTCTTCATGAAGCTGAAGCTGACCAGCGCTTACGAGTACCTTGAGCGACGCTTCAACTACCCGACGCGGGCCATCGCGGCAGTGTTCTGTATCTGTCTGCTGCTGGGGTGGATCGCGGTGGTGGTGCTGACTGCCAGCAGCGCCATGGTCGAGATCGCCAATCTTCGGCTCGGCTGGTTCTTCAGCAGCGATCCTTACGACGCTGACATGCACGCCATGATTGTCGGCATCGGCCTCTTTTCCATTCTCTACACGACGCTTGGCGGTCTGCGTGCGGTCGTCTGGACCGACGTGGTGCAGTTCTTTGTGCTGCTCGGTGGCGCGGTATTTACTGTTGGAACTGTGGCCTGGACAACCGGGACGGGGCCGGGCGACTGGATCGCGTTTTCACGCCAGTACAAACACGAGCAGGTCGAGTGGTTCGACTGGAACGTTGCCAACCGTTCTACAGTTTTTTCGATTGCGATCGGCATGGTGTTCTGGCACGCCTGCACGCACGGAGCGAATCAGGTGGCGTTGCAGCGTTACTTCTCAGTGCGTGACGTATCCTCCGCCCGGCGCAGTTTTCTGGTCAACGCGCTGTCGAGTGTCGGCCTGGGAATGCTGCTGGCTGTGGTCGGCGTGTCGCTGATGTATTTCGTGCTGGGCGACCACAGCCACGGAACCGGCATGGAAGCGACTCGGGCCAGTCTGGTGCTGGACGTTGAGAACGCCGCCCCCGAAGACGTTGAAAGCCTGAAGAAAGAACGAACAAAGGCGCAGGACCGGGTCTTCCCGCAGTTCATCCGGATGTACCTGCCGAGTGGACTGCGCGGGCTGGTAATTGCCGCGTTGTTTGCTGCGGCGATGTCCACAATCGATTCCGGAGCAAATTCGATCTCGACCATTGTGACGATCGATTTCGTGCGGCCCCTGCGGCGCGAAGCTCTGACGACACGCGGCGAACTGAGGCTGGCCAGGATACTGACGGCGTCGATGGGACTGATCGTCGTGACGACGACCATCGGCCTGTATCACCTGGCCAAGGGCACGAACATGATCGACCTCTGTCAGAAAGGCTTTAACTGCTTTCTCGGGCCGCTGGGAGCATTGTTTGTACTGGCGATGTTTTCAAAGCGAGCCACTCCGGCGACCGTCATCCCCGCAGTTCTGGCTGGCGAAGCGATCGGAATCGGTTCCAGCTACAGCGTGGAATTTCTCGGCATCCCATTTTCAACGCACCTGGTCGTACCCGCGTCCTGGCTCACAACGATTGTGGTCTCGATGTCGCTTGGTCTATTGCTGAGAACTCAATCAGACGCCGAGTCCAGGCGATGGATGTGGCGAGCGGTCGTCAGCG
>JAQBWV010000202.1 GCA_027624335.1 Planctomycetota bacterium | reverse complement strand
TCCAGAATGTGTTCTACGGACGCTTCCACGAAGTCGTTGTAGACCTGCCGGGATCCGAGACGCACGCGAAGGCGGATTCCAAAATCGATCATGTCCGGATTCAACCAGACGGTGTTCGAGCGAGCCGGGCTCGTGATTGAAATGGTGGTTCGATCCGACGATCCGGCGAGAATCTCGGCACTGACAATTTTCGGTCGTGCCGTGATATTCACCGCACCGTTCGGAATGATCGGTCCATTCCGGCCGCGTCCATGAGATTGACTGACGCCCTCCAGCGTGTTCGCTTTCAGCCAGTAGAACTGGTTGTTGTTAGGCCGCATCGTCAGCATCGTGAACTGCTCGGGAGACGGAATACGCTGTTGCAGGTCCATCCAGTCGAACAACTTGTGAATCTCCTCGTAGTAGGATTCGTAACCGCGGCCAATAAACTCGCTTAACAGCACGTCGAAGTGTCCGATCATCATCCGATTGATAATGGAAGCGTTCTTCTCGAATGTGTCCCGGTCAAGTTGTCCGCTGACGATGTACCAGGGTACTCGTCGACCATTCTTCCAGATTTTCACAGCCAGGTTGTCGATCTGGCCATTGATGGGAATCACGCCGGCAAACAGGTCCGGATGAGAATTCCCGATATCAAACGCGGCGTCGCCACCCGAGCCGTGTCCGGCCAGAAACACGCGATCAGAGTCGACGTTGAATCGCTTGCGAGCATCCCGCAATGCCATTCTCACTCGGTAATGCGAAAGCGGGCTGTAACCGTACGACATCGCTTTGTCATCAAGATATTCCGGAGCAATGACAATGTAGCCTCGCCGTTGAGCCTGCAACGGTTCTTCTTTGGTGCCTCCCCACCAGCGAAGTTCCCAGTTCGGATCGTGTTCCACAGCGTGCAGCGCCACAACCATCGGATAGCTGCGATCGTGTGAGTACTCGGTCGGCAACAGAACGTGATACTTCACTTCCGGGACATTCTCATCGACGCCGTCCAGTGCCTTGTCGACAAACACTTCTGTTGCCTGGCCCACCGTGATACCGCGAGTCTCAATCAGCGGCGGCAGCTGCGGGACGAGTTTCAGCACCGAGTCCGCTCCCACGCCTTCAAGCCCCAGCAGGTCCGCCAGTATCTGAGTCTTTCCGGTCGGGTCCTTTGCCTGCAGGTATCGCAACATCTCAAACCGGGCCTGCCACAGGTTGACTGTCAGTGGCAGACTGTCGATCGCAGCGGCGTCGCCCAGCACCCAGCCAGAATAAGCCAATGCCAGTTTCTCTTCTGCCGTTCTGGTGGGATCGTCGGACTGCTGCAGAAACGGTCGCAACCGAGGAAGCGTCTCATAGTTCAACTTCTCGGCAACTTCGCTCCGCATCGCTTCGAGTCGCCCGCGTGTTTCCTCAGACTTCAGTTGTCCCTGCAGCTCGCCGAGTAAGGCAATCACCCGCTCACCGTCTTCGCGAGCCTTATCGTACTCCGCCAGAAACTCGCGGACCTGTCGCAGAATAGCGGCACTCATTCCGTCCACCGGGAACTGTTTCGCCTGAGACCAGCCCAGATAATGCTGCCCTCGCTTACGACGATCGACGAGTTCATCGAGCAGCTTCTGAGCCAGCTGTTGCCTTCCCTGGTCCGCAAAGTCGTCGACGCGAATCTTCAGATCCGGGAACTCCCTGGCGATAGCATCCAGCTCGGCCAGCGCCTGCAGAAACAGTTCGGCCTGCAGGTAAAAGCGGACGATCGCAAACCGGTCCTCCGGTGACTTCTGGTCGGTAACGTTTCGGATCATGCCATCCAGGGCGTCCACGGGAATCGAACGCGTTGCGACACCGAACTCCCACTCGTACTTGAGCGCTGACACCCTTAAGAACTTCGGCCCGATCTCGAAAATCCCCTGGTCAACGACCAATGGACCATGTGGCGTGTTGAGCGTAATCTTCCGACGACCATCAACGCCGAACAAGGTGACGTTGCGCATCGGCCCGACAGCCCCGACAACGCTCCCGCCCGAACGTCTGGGCAGCGGCAGATCAAACAGTTCAGGAGCCCCCAACCCGCCGTCTTCAAGGACGTTCGTGACTTTCTGTAACGGTACGTAATAACGTCGCATGCCGGCGTCGATCATCATGATCGGTTTGTTGATGACGTCTCCCGCGTTGGCGGGAACGGAAGTCGAAACCGCCTGCACTTCGAATGGGCGGCCTTCGATGTAGGTTCCATTCTCCAGCATCACGCCATTCGCCAGCGCCATTCCGGAAAGCCACAGCGACACGGCGATGCCCGTTAGCAGCAGCGTACCGATTCGGCAGGCCAGTCGATTGGAGATTAACTGTCGCTTTGAATGATTCATGACATGCTTTCGTAAGAGTCTCTCCGGAACAGGCATTATTCGAGTGTTACCCGACAGAGTCCAGATGGAGACTCGTCCAGACGCAACGAATCCCAACACTCACCGCGAAGACGTCGCCTGATCTACGCCAATTCCGTAGTCGTTTCGAGCGAGCGATTCGTTGCAGCGTGTCGCGTGGTTGTCCGGTTTTGCAGATAAAGTAAACTCTGCCTGTTTTCGTGAATTCGGCAGCATCGGACATAATCAAACGCACCGCACGTCGCCGAGGCACGATCTTCCGCCAGAACGTCACTTGACCTGCAGAACAGGAGCCGGCCACATGTTGAAGTTTGCCGTTATCATCGCCGCAGCCGGTCGCAGCTCTCGTTTTGGCGGCAAGGGGCCCAGAGAAAAGAAGGTTTTCCGCGAACTCAAAGGCCGAGCGGTCTGGCTTCGCTCTGTTGAAGCCTTCATCAATCGCGCAGATGTCGCGCAAACCATTGTGGTTGTCTCGCCGGAAGACATCGACTGGTTCAAAGAAAAGTTCGCTGCCAACCTGGCGTTCCTGGACCTTGATCTGGTCGAAGGCGGCGACGAGCGAGCAGAGTCCGTCCAGAACGCGCTTGCTCGAGTCAGGTCGGACATCGACTTTGTCGCCGTTCACGATGCTGCTCGGCCTCTCATCACAAAGCAATCAATTGACGAGATCTTTAAAGCGGCAGAGGAAACCGGAGCCGCGATTCTGGCCACTCCCGTTTCCAGCACGCTGAAACGAGTGAACGGTAACAGGATTCTTGAAACGGTGTCTCGCGAGTGCCTGCACCAGGCACAGACTCCACAGGTCTTTCGACGGGAGCTTCTTCTCGATGCTTACGCGAAACGCGGCGAGTCGACAGCGACCGACGAGTCGTCACTGGTCGAACAGCTTGGTCACCCGGTTCACACCGTGCCGGGTTCCCATTTGAATATCAAGATCACAACTCAGGAAGACCTTCGAATGGCGGAAGCGCTACTGGCGGTTCTGCCAAGAGAATCAGCTCTCGAAGCCTTGAGCCCGCTTGCAGACGATCGCCCGAAGTGGCTGTTCTCCTGAGCACGGCGACATTCCGCATCAGGAGTCGCTATCGCCGGGGATCGCGGAATACTCATTTCCCCATCACCAGCGACCGCTTCTGTTCCCACGGGATGTTTCGATCGAAGATCGTTCCGAACGGCTGATACCCGTGGTACGGCACTGCCAATACCTTCCAGGCGGCGACGCATCTGTCATAGAGCTTTCGCATCGTGCGGAGGGATTCGATCTGACTCGCGTCGGCAGCGAGGTTCTTCAGTTCCAGCGGATCACTGGCCATGTCGTAAAGCTCCTCCGTTGCCTTGAAGTCTCCCTCGGCATAGTTCCAGACGATGTATTTCCAATCGCTAGTCACGACACCAAGACTATGCGCTGGCTTCGGTCCCCAGACGTTAATCAGTGGCAGTGAATCATGAATCGCTGCTCCCGGATCGTCGTACAGCGTCAGCAGACTTTGTCCATCGAGACCGTCTGGGACATCGACGCCTGCCAGTTTCAGAATTGTGGGCGCAAAATCGACATTGCCGGTCAGCGCGTCGCACCGCTTCTGCTTTCCACTGTTGGCACGACGCGGGTCAAACATGATCAGCGGAACTCGAGACGCTTCCTCGTACGGCAGCACCTTTGAAGCGTAGCCGTGCGAGCCGCACAGGAACCCGTTGTCTGACGTGTAGATGATGACTGTGTTGCTGGCGACGCCGTTGTCAGAGACCGCCTGCCGGATCATCCCGACGGCCACATCGATTGCGTAGATCTGCTGGTAATACTTCGCCATGACTTCGTCATACTTGTCCGAGTAATTCCAACTGACGAATCGTTCGTACTGTCGTCCCTGCCGACTCTGCATCGAAAAGTGCTCGCCGTTCTGGCGTCCATAATTCGCAGGCTTTGTGAAGGTGTTTCCGGCGTAGATATCGTCGAACTTTGGATCCGGCGCCACCGGATGGTGAGGTGCCTTGAAACTGATCGAGAGGCAGAAGGGCTGATCACCCTTCGCGGCATCGCTGATGAAATCGCGACCAAATGCTCCGTAGGACAGTGTCGAATGAGGATATTCCTTCGCGTAACGAGCCATCGACTTGTTCTTCGCAGTGTCGTACGACGTCTGTCCTGGTCCGCCTCCCCAGCGATCAAAATCGGTTTCGGGAAGCACCGGCTTCCTGCGGGAGTCCGGCGACTCGGCCACTTCGAATCCAAACTTTCCGGCGAAGGCTGTTGAGTAACCTGCTTCGCGAAGCAGCACGGGGTACGACTTCTGCCACAGCGATCGCATCAATGGCCCGTGCTCGAAATTGCAGCCAGTGCGATATTCGTACAGACCAGTCATGACGCTTGCGCGACTGGCCATGCAGATAGCAGTCGTGTCGTAATGATTGTCGAAAATCAGCCCGTCATGGGCGAGCTGGTCAAGATTAGGTGTCTGCACTCCAGGTGTTCCGTAACACCCCATTGAGTAAGCGCACTGATCGTCGGCCATCAGAAAGATGATGTTCGGGCGCTTCGTTTCGGCATCGACAGACCGCTCTCCAAACAGGCCGACCGTTACGATGAAAACAACAATCACACGAATCATCAATTCGATTTTCACGGGGCGACTTTCGTTCGTTCAAACCAGTTTTGTGACTTTGACAACGGTGGAATGGAACGCCTGCTGACCAGTTACCGGATCGGGAGCGATCGGCAGAATCGTGTTCTGATTCCACCCGTTGCCAGTGTTTTTCTGCCACTTTAACGGATCCCCTTTCGAGCGGTCCTGCCACCACATGTTGCGTTCCCAATCGGCATCGCGATACGACTCGCGATCGGTTCCAGCAATATGATCGCCCGTCGCGCGGCTCACCTTTGCCTGAGCCACGTTTGTGTATTGAGAATGCCCGCAGGAATTACTCATGGCGATCGCCTTCGGATGAATGCCGGGCATCGTCACGATGGGGACTCGCATCGTGCCGGCTACGACTCGCCCGTTCGCCGAACGTTCGCCGTGAGCCAAATGAGGAGCGGTCTCATCGAGCAGTTGAGAAAAGTACGATGTCAGCTCGATCCAGTCACCATCTTTAAGTCCAAACTTCTGCGCCGTCGCGGGATTCATCCACGCAGGATTGCTGTGTACGATTTCGGCGAGCCATTTGAGATTCATCGTGCGACCGTGGTTGTGAACGTTCCACTTGAAACTCGTCATGACAAGCTCTTCGTCCGTCAGGTTCTGATGTTCGGGCAGCGGCAGCCAGATCGGCAGCTGGTTAATCTCGACATCGTGCCCCGCGTGCTGCGGCGGTCGGTTTTTCGTTTTCGATTGACCACTGCGAGCGATCAGGTCGGAGCAGTCTTCGTTCCTTCCGATCTTCTGCACGAACAGACTGCGGATTTCAAACAGTCGACTGGGAGTCAGAAAGCCTCGTACCGGACTTCCGTCGCGCATGATGCCGATGCCCTGGCCATCCTTGAGAATCACGCCAGTGGACTCTTCGACGGTAGCTCCGGTCATTGCTTCGTCGGACAGTCCGGCGACGTACGGTTCGTAGAACGGTTTGCGATCCGGGTTCTCCCAGACTCCTTCCTCGAGCAGCCTGTCCAGCCCCGACTTTCCGGTTGTGGAACTCGCCGGAACGTTCTTCGCCCATTCACGCATGTAGTCTTCGGTCGATCCGTAGGTGTATGCTTCTTCCATCCCACCGCCGATGCGTTTCGCCAGGTCGGGGAAGAAGTCGCGGATGTCACGAGCTTCGCCGAGCGGTTTTACCATCGGCGCGCGAAGGCCGACGTATGGCCGCAGGTTGTAGGCGCCTCGTGCATCAAGATCCCAGCGTTCCATGTATGTCGTCCACGGCAGGACGATGTCCGCGAAGTGTGCGGTTTCGTTGTAGAAGCAGTTGATGCAGACGTGAAAGTTGATCAGTTCTTCATTGCAGAGAACTTCCTGAGTGAGACTTTCTTCCGGCCAGGTCAGCGGGCTATCGAGGTTGTAGGTCATGTACGCTTTGAGTTTCGCTCGCCCTTGCAGCAGATAGAGATAGATGATCTCGCCGACGCGCATGCGGTTCCAGACGTTCGCCAGTGGATATTCCGGCGGATCTTCCAGCACGCTCCACGACCTGGCCGACGCGGGCATCGCGGGAGTCTTCATATCGGGATCAACGCCACTCCACGGACTCCAGCACCATCCTCCTTTCTTTCCGACTGAACCGACCAGCGCGTTCAGAATCTGAATAGAGCGGTCGTTGTAATAACCGTTGAGATGCGCTGAACTACCGCGATTGCACATCGTCGTGCAGGCCGGCGCAGCCTGTGCGAATTCGATCGCAATCCGACGAATGTCCGCCGCCGGTAATCCGCTGACCTTCTCCGCCCATTCAGGAGTGTACTCTCGATAGTGCTCTCGCAACTCTTCGACAGACACGTTGGTCCAACGAGTAATGAATTCTTCGTCGTGCAGATTCTCCGCCAGGATGACGTGTCCGATCCCGAGCGCAACGGCACCGTCTGTCCCTGGAAATGGCGCGAACCATTCATCACTGGAACCGGCGGTGTTAGACAGCCGAACGTCGAAGGTGACAAGTTTGGCTCCGTTATTGAAACGGCCATTCTGCATCCGGTTGGCAAACGGGACGTGTCCCTGATGAGCTTCGAAGGCGTTCGAGCCGAAGTTCAGGATGTATTTTGTGTTCTCGACGTCGTTGAGATCCCAGTCACTTTCCCACAGGAACGTCAGGTTGGCTGCTCGCCGATTTCCAGAGCACAACGACCGATGACTGAGCTGCGTCTTCGTGCCAAACGCGTCGAGGAATCTGGCAATCGCATCTTTACTGCGCTGCCGACCCTGGTGAAACGCGAAGTCTTCCGGATGTCCGCTGTCGCGGATGGCTCCGAGCTTTTCGGCGATCTCGTTGAGCGCCTCGTCCCAGGAGATGCGTTTCCAGCGACCTTCTCCGCGTTCTCCGACACGTTTCAACGGGTACAGCAGCCGCTCGGGATGATACTGATGATTGAGCGCCGCCTGCCCACGAGCACACAGATGCCCTCGGCTGTTCGGGTCGTTCGGGTTTCCCTCGACCTTGATGATACGCCCTTCCTTGACGTACCCGATGATGCCGCAGACGGTGCTGCAGAGCTGGCACATGCCGGGGATCTTGTCGACGTTTGCGTACTTATCGCGGTCCGGCCAGTTTCGTTTGGCATTGGGGCCAGGCAGTCTGCAGACGCCCGGCATATGCACGCTGCCTTCTTCGTAGGGCAGGCCTCGAATTTTCTTCCAGCGTTCCAGGTCAAGCGGCGAAGCTTCGCCTGCCCGCAACTTCGTGCCGGCTCCAGCAACCGGACTTGTGGCGTTGTTTTCCGCATTGGCTGGCAACGCGTCACGATTTCCGCATCCGGAAACACCGAACGCCGCCAGTGCGGCCGCTCCCAGTTGCATGAACTGGCGTCTTGTCCCAGCCGACGACTCGGATTCAGGCTGATCTTCTGTTGAACTCAGATCACCAGGGTGCTGAGGGACAACTTCGTTCGTTGTCTGGATTGTTCTTCGAGGCATCTTCTTTTCCGGTGGACATTACGAGGGAACTTTGACAGGGCCAGGGAATGCCGGACCGGCTTCCCACTGAGTTCACAACCGCGCAGTCATCCACCTTCCGTCGAGTCAATTGCCTCTTTCCAGTTATAGATATTGTAGGCGTCCGGGCTGAAGGATTCGCCTTCTCTGGGGACTCGCTCCTCTACTTCCACAGCGGCTTTACCGGCAAACCATGTTCTCGGCTTCGTGCCCTTCTCTGGACGCAGCTGAGTCACTCCCTCGCCAGCTTCAAGCTCCGCCTTCGCTTTGCTGATCTTTGATTCCGGATCGTTGAGGTCTCCGAAATACAACGCTTCAGAGGGACAGGTCGGCACACAGGCGGGCTCCATATCATGCTCCAGCCTGTGGTAGCAGTTGTGGCATTTGACTGCCTGCTTCGCGACCGGATCCAGATAGATCGCGCCATAAGGACAGACTTCCGCGCACGTTCCGTGCCCCGAGCAGACGTTGTAATTGACGGCGACGGTGCCGCCGATTTCCTTATGTAGCGCCCCGCACGGGCATGCTTTGATGCAGGGTGCGTCTTCGCAATGCTGACAGGCCATCGGGAGGAACATGCGGGCTACTTTGGGATACTCGCCAATGTCCTTGTAAATCGTCTGCCGAATGAAATTGCCGAGCGGCACGTCGTTCTCAGACTTACAGCTGACCTCGCAGGCGTGGCATCCGAAACACCGGCGGGTGTCGACTAGCCAGCCAAACATCCTGCCGTCGTCCGGCGCGGTCATGCGATCCTTCCAGAACGCCTCGGGCTGAAACTTCGAGCTGTCTGCTGCAGGCGCAGCTGCATCACTCGCTGAGGCATGACCGGCGACGATGCCGCCCGCGACGGCGGCAGAAGTTCTGCCGAGAAACTCGCGGCGCGATGATTGATCTCGATTATCGTCTGTCATCAGATTGTCCCTACTTCGCGGTAATCAGGAATCGAGCGGCCTCGTCCTGTAGAAATTGTCGCGTGATCGCCGCGACCGTTCCGTAAAACTGAATACCTTCGCGGGCAACCACCTGAGCCAGCAGTTCGTCTGCCCAGCACAGGTGTGCCGCGAAGAATCGACTCGCCAGATCTACTGCGACTGCCAGCTCGTCGGGAGGGAGTCCATCTGACTTCACCAGAATCTGACTCATCGCCCACAACTCATTGCCCAGGTGGTCGGGGATCACGGCGAAAGTCCAGGGTGGATCGAATCCAATGATCGAATCGAATTCCCGCAGACTGGCAGTCGCCTTCGTGTCGAGTTCTCCGCTGACCCAGACGGACTGAACTGGTGGCAGATGCTGTGACGGCCCGACGAACAGGCGGCAATAGACTTCATCCAGAGCCGCCGAAACTTCCTCGGAGTTGTAATCCGGAACGAAACCGCCCAACTGCTGCCAGACGCTTCGCAGTGGCTGTTGATTCAGTTCGGACAGCAGCCCGCCCGGCTCCTCGGTCCAGAGTCTCGCCAGCAGGCGATACACCGACGTTCGCTCTGCGCAGTCGGCGAGACCTGGTTCTATCACGTTCATCCCGTTGCCCATTGTAAACACCGAAAACCTGTTCGCGGCGACCCAAATGACCAGTTCCCTGCCGTTGCGGCAGGTCGGACAACTTTACTCAACCGGCACAACCGTTACAGCCGATGATCACGGTGAGGCTGCCCGGAGTGGTTGAGCCTGCGCATTGGCTGATTCTGGTAATGGACTGGAAGTTTTGTTCAAGGATTGTCGTTGATGAAACGTTTCACCGTCGCACTGCTGGCGCTACTCTCGACATTGCTCACAGGAACTGCAAGCGCTCAGGCACCTGAAACAGCTGACCTGACCTCGGCCCTGCAGCGGATCGAACAGCTCGAACAGCAGGTCGATCAACTATCCATTGATCAGGGCTCGATCATTCAGGCCGGTTATCAGTTGTCAGGCGCAAGTCGCTGCAGTGGCTCGTGTGGTGCAGATCCTGCGGTGACCTGCGGCTCTTCGATCTGCGGAGCATCCTCAAACGGAGTCGGCACTCCCAATTTGTATGCGACATACGATCGTGGTTTCGTTCTGCGTCCTTACGACGCGACAAAGACACCGTTCGAGATGAAGATCAATTCGTGGTTTCAGTTGCGGCACAGCGTTCTAAATTCTGACGGGCCCAATCCGGATCAGAATGACATCGAGTTTGAGCGGTCTCGTCTGATATTCAGTGGTTTCGCGCTCTCTGAGTATCTGGAGTACTTTCTGCAGATCGACGGTGATGACGATCAGGCTCAGCGGCTGGACGTCCTTGACTTCTACATCTCCTACGACGTCGGAGCCGATCAACTCGGACTGGATGACGGGCGACTGAGTATTCGTGCCGGACGCTGGAAGCTGCCGTTCAACCGCACTCGTTACACATCCGGGTTGAATCTGCAGTTCGCCGACCGGTCGATGTCCAGTGTTTTCTTCGACATCGACCGTAGCGTCGGCATTGGCCTGTTTGGAAAAGAGGAACTACTCGGAAAGACTGTCAACTGGGAAACCGCCATGTTTAACGGCATCCGCACGAACGGTCTGCGGCCCGGACGGCAGGGTGAACTCGACCGAAACCTCGGTGTGTCTGGTCGCGTCTTTTCCGACCTGATTGGTGACTGGGGAACAGACGAGGAATCGGATCTGAGCTGGCATGACGAACTGGCAGTCCGCATCGGAGCCGGGTTTGCGTTCTCGCGGGAGGATGCCAGTGACGGCCCCGCTGAGTTTGGCCGAGTCCTGGTCGTTGATTCCGGTCAGACGCTCGCCAGTGCTCTGCCTGGCGCTGACGAGTACAACCTGTTTCTGTATGCCGTCAGTGCCGACATGAAGTATCAGGGTTGGTCGCTGATGAGCGAGTACTACTTCCGTAGTGTCAGCGAGATTTCCGGAGCGGCTGTTCCTGACCTGTTGGATCACGGATTCCTGCTGCAGACCGGCTACTTCATCGTTCCAGAACGACTGGAAGTAATGGCTCGGTGGTCACGCATCGTCGGAAACTCCGGAACGCTTGGCATGCGTGATCAGAGTGCTGACGAAGTGGCCGGCGGCATTGCCTGCTACTTCAAAGGCCGGAATCTCAAGCTCGTGTTCGACGCCACCCACGTGAACAGCTCGCCGATCAACGATCGCGCCGTCGGCTTCCTGCCCGGCGACGACGGCATGTTGTACCGGACACAGTTGCAATTCCTGTTCTAATTTACGCAGGCAACACAGTTGTGAGTCGGCGTGAGCGTATGGAGTTCAGTCGAATGGTGTGCAGGGTGCGTGAAGCGGAACGCAACGCACCTTTGGCGCCTGTCGTCTATGCATGAGTCGAGAATTCGCAATCGGCCCAACCGGCCAGGCCTTTGATAGCCCCGGACGCAATCCGGGGTACGGTTTTCGCTAATCAACCGAGCCCCAACGAGGCGATCCTGGCTTGTTTCGCCGGTAAACAGGGCCGCCCCGATTGGGGGCTTTGGTACTTTTTACGTGATTAAATTCCCTGGGCTGTCATAGAGCTGGACCGTTGGGTCGAACACACCTGACCGACTTATGCAGGTGGTCACACGGTTACTGCAATCAGGTGCGTTCCGCTCCGTTCTACACACCCTGCGAGTTTCCAGAATTCAACA